>DATETD010000378.1:0-5076 GCA_035283885.1 Rhodocyclaceae bacterium | reverse complement strand
GGCGGCGGGAAACTTATTCGATGCAGATGGCTAAGACCATCCGGCTCCGCGTGCTGCGCCATGATCTGCAACACCTCGGGCAATATTTCGTGGAATAGGCCCACAAGCTCCGGATCCAGATGCTGGCCGGCGATGCGGTCGATTTCCTGCAACGCGTCGGCCACCGGCCAGGCTTTTTTATAGGGGCGGACGGAGGTCAGGGCGTCGAAAACGTCGGCGATGGTGGTAATGCGCGCCGACAGCGCAATCTCCTCGCCCGCCAAGCCCTTGGGGTAACCGGTGCCGTCCCATTTTTCGTGGTGTTGCAAGGCGATGGTTCGTGCCATGCGTATCAGATCGGAGTCGTGGCCGGAGAGGATTTCGCCGCCTATCGTCGGATGGGTTTGCATGATGGCCCATTCGCCGGCATCGAGTTTTCCCGGTTTGAGCAGTACGGCGTCGGGGATGCCGATCTTGCCGATGTCGTGCAATGGGCTGGCGTTGAGGATCAAGTCGCAGGTGGCTGGCGACAGGCCTTTGCGGCGCGCCAGTGCGGCCGATACCTTGCTCATGCGGATGATGTGCAGTCCGGTTTCGTTATCGCGGTATTCGGCCGCGCGCCCCAGCCGTCGGACGACTTCGAGTTGTGTCGCCGCGATTTCTCCGGTACGCGCCCGCACGGTCTCTTCCAGATGGGCCTTCTGCTGCTGTAGCCGATTGTGCAGCAGTCGCACCTCCAACAAGTTGCGGATGCGACTTAAGACTTCGATCGGATCGAACGGTTTGGTGACGAAATCACGGGCGCCGGCCTGCAAGGCATTGCGCCGGGTCGATACGTCGATCTGGGCGGTCATCACCAGCACCGGGAGGTAGCCGTCGATGGCGGCTTCGACTTCCTGCAATAGCGCCATCACCTCTAGGCCGTTCAGATGCGGCATGCGCATATCCAGCAGCACCAGATCCTGACGCTCGGTGCGGTATAGGGCGACGGCTTGACGCGGGTCGGTGGCGCTCTTGACCTGGCAAAAGCCCTGGCTCCTGAGCAATTTTTCCAGCAGCAACACATTAGCCGGCTCGTCATCGACGATGAGAATTTTTGCGTTGTTCAGTTCGGGGAGCCAGTTATCCATCGTAGTCTCCGGTAGTGGGTAAGCGTAGGGTAAGCGTATTGTGCACAATTATCCTGAAAGACGGTTACTATCTTTGTGCGGCTGAATTCGACCGGGCTCCCATAAGGCACGCAGGCTCGGCAGGCAAACTCGCTCATGTCGGCAAAAATGGCTCGCCTTGCCGCCGTATTCTCAAGACGATGCCAGTAGGCCGAAAGTCGGCGCCGGCGCGACGGATGCTGCGTTTATTCGAGCCGCAACAAAGGCGAGTCGCCGTAGCGATTCGGCTCTTTGCCCGGTTGCGAGAAAAAGTACAGCAGCACGAATCCGCCGATCGGAAACAGCAAGGCGAGCAACTGCCACCAGCCGCTGCGATCCGTGTAGTGCAAGCGGCGCGTGGCGACGGCGAACGAAGGGAAGAGTATCGCCAAATAGAACAAAGCAGCCAAGGTCGGGCTGACCGCCGCCGTAAGGCTCCCCAAGAAAAAGAACAACACGAACCACCAATATTCGGACAAGGAGGCGCGGCCATTGAAATCCGCATACTTGCTGAAGCAGGTTTTGATCGATTCGGTAAAGGTCATCGTTTTCGCTCCGGAGAACACGTTGAAAAAATGGTTGATCGAAACGCCATCATCGCACGAATTTCGGCGACGATCGCTTCAACCTAAACGATCTTGCAATTTCTTCAGACTTCGCGTCCCCAGCCAACGCCTGCGCCAAAAGATCAGGCCTAGGCTCAAGGCGATCGACAGCATGGCGCCCAGCACCAGGTAAAATCCCATCTCCATGTCCAGTAACGGCATTTGCTTGAAATTCATGCCGAAGATGCCCGACAATAACGTAGACGGCATAAATATCACCGCCACCACGGTCAAGGCCCGCACCTCGAGATTGACGCGATTGCTGACCGAGGATAAATATAAATCCAACATCCCGGCGATCATATCGCGCGTCGCCTCCAGCGATTCGATCGCATGCACGACATGATCGTAGACATCGTGCAGATAGGGCCGCGTTTCGACGCGGAAGAAGCGGTCGTCGGCGCGCGTCAGCGAATTGACCACCTCGCGCAACGGCCAGACGGAACGGCGCAGACTCATGACATCGCGTTTAAGCCGATGCAAGATCTGCAAGGTTCCCGGATGCGCCTGCGTCATCATGGTTTCTTCGAGCGCTTCGGTTCTTTCGCCGAGATTTTCCAGCACGCTGAAAAAATAATCGACCACGGTGTCGAGCAGCGAATACGCCAAATAATCCGCGCCAAGCTTACGGATATTGCCGCGATTCTGCCGCAGCCGTTCGCGCACGAAGTCGAAGCGCCCGCTCGGCCGCTCCTGAAACGTCAGCACGAAATTACGCCCCAGCACCATGCTGACCTGATCGGAGCCGATCTCGTTGCTCTCGTCGTCTTGCGAAATAAAGCGCGCGACGATGAATAGATAATCGCCGTAATCGTCGATCTTCGGACGTTGATGGGTATTCAGGATATCTTCCAGCACCAAAGGGTGCAGCTTGAAGCGCCGCCCGATCTCCGCCATGACCTGAGTTTCATGCAGACCATGCACGTTCAGCCAGATCACCGGCAGCCGAGGCTGGTACGCATCGGCTTCGGCGATGGAGGTGAAACGATGTTCGAACAACGCATCCACGCCATATTCCAACAAGGAAATCGTCGCTTCCTCGGTCTTACGCTCGCCCAGATGGATCAAGGCGCCCGGCGCCAAGCCGGTTTTGTCGATGCGTTTGGCCGGCGGCATATCGGCGCTCGGTCGGCGCTTTTTAAGTTTGAACATAACAACCTCGATTCGCTGAGTTCTATACGGTCGATGCGGGAATCTCGGCGTGCGAAATCGCCTCTTTGACCTTAGTTTTCACGGCATCGAAGATTTTTTTACGCGACGCCTCGGTCGCCATGGCGCGCGCAATCGTCACTGCGCCAACCGCCTGGGCAAGCATCGCCCAAGCCTCGTTCTCATCCTTCAAGTGCGCCTGAAACTTATCCTTGATTTGCAGCACCGACTGCTCGAAACTCGCCCGGGTGTCGAGATCGGCGCGACCGATTTCGGCGCTGAGCGTCGGCAACGCACAGCCCTGCGCCGGGTTGTTTGCATGCCAAATACTTAGGTAGGCTTCCAGCACGCCTTGCAACTGCTCGTTGCTCTCGACCGACAGCCGTTCGAGAGAGTTCGACAATTCGCTTTCGACGATCGCCTTCAACAATTCCGACTTCGAGCGGAAATGCGAATAGAACGCGCCCGAAGTCAGGCCGACTGCCGCCATGAAACCATCGACGCCGGTCACGCCAAATCCATTTTGTTTCGCCAACGCCCCGCCCGTCTCCAACAGGCGCGCACGCGCCGCTTTTTTGTGTTCCGGTGTGTAACGCATCGCTCGTATCCTCCATTTGAAAAATCCTCGATGGCTTGCTATTTTATATATCGACCGTTACAATAACGAACGTTATCTAAATATCGGTCGTGGGTCGTTCCCGATCCGAATCGTTCCACTCTACGCGGGAGCACCATTCATGGCAACTGAAAAGACAAGCGGCGGCAGACATCGTGCGCACGTTTGCGGCAAGGCCACAACGCTGGAAACTTAGGTTGCGCAGTCTAGAATTATGCTCTAGAGTACAATTCTGATATTCCATATGATATAGCGCCGCAATTCATCCATTCCTTCGCCCCCCCCCTGGAGAACTTCATGACTATCGAAAAAACCGCCTGTATCCTCTGCTCGCGCAACTGCGGCCTCACTGTCACCGTCGAAAATGGGCGATTTACGCGCATTCGCGGCGACGACGACCATCCGGTGACTAAAGGCTATATCTGCCAGAAAGCCGCGCGACTCGACCACTATCAGAACCATGACGATAGATTGCAATATCCCTTAAAGCGCCAAGCCGACGGCAGTTTCGTGCGCGTGAGCTGGGATCAAGCGCTCGGCGATATCGCCAAACGCCTGATCGCGATCCGCAAAAAACACGGCGGACGCGCGTTCGCGTTCTACGGCGGCGGCGGCCAGGGGAATCATCTAGGCGGCATTTACGCCCAACAACTGCGCAAGGCGATGCAAAGCCGCTTTGTATACACCGCGCTGGCGCAAGAGAAAACCGGCGATTTCTGGATCAATGGCCGCTTGTTCGGCCATCAAACCTGCCACACCACCGAAGACGTGGAACATGCCGATTACTTATTGATCATCGGCGCCAATCCGTTTCAGGCGCATGGCATCCCGAACGCACGCGACGTGCTGCGCGAATTCAAGCACGATTCCAAGCGCACTCTGGTGGTGGTCGATCCGCGCCGTTCCGAAACCGCCAAGCAGGCCGATATCCATCTCGCGATCAAGCCCGGAACCGACGCCTACCTGATGCTGGCGATGCTCGGCATCATCGTGCGCGAAGGCCTGTACGACGCCGAGTTTCTCGCACAGCATTGCACCGGTTTCGACGAGCTCAAACCGCTGCTGGAGTCGATCCCGATCGCCGACTATATCGGACGCACCGAACTCGCGCAGGCCGACGTCGAACGTGTGGCGCGCGACTTCGCTCGAGCAGACGCCGCCTGCGTGCGCATCGATCTCGGCATTCAGCAATCCTTGCACAGCACGCTCAACAGCTATCTCGAAAAGCTGTTGTACTTAGTCACCGGCAATTTCGCCAAGTCCGGCGGCAACAATCTGCATACCTATCTGTTGCCGTTTATCGGCCATAGCGACGAACACAACCCCAAGACCTGGCGCACCGCCAAGCATCGGATGCACCCGATTTCCGGTCTGTATCCGCCGAACATCCTGCCCGACGAAATCGAGCACGACGGCGAGGACAGGTTGCGCGCGATGGTCGTCGATAGCTCCAATCCGGTGCTGAGCGCGGCGGACACCGCGGCTTACGAACGCTCTTTCGCCAAACTCGACTTGCTGGTAGTCATCGACGTGGCGATGACCGAAACCGCGCGCCTGGCGCACTATATTTTGCCTGCCG
>DATETD010000377.1:0-11152 GCA_035283885.1 Rhodocyclaceae bacterium | reverse complement strand
CGGCGACCGTTGCCGCCGCAACGACAGCTGTATCCGGCGCGACTTCGTCGAAGGCCGCATGTAAGTCCTTAAAGGCGTCGGCCGTGTAGTCGGCCAGCTTTTGAATATCCGGCAGGTGCTTGGCTATGCCCAGATAAGCGATCTGGAAGTCGGCGTCGTGACTGATCGCCGTGATATTGAGCGTATGCCCTTGCACCAGTATGGAGATCGGTAGCGCCAACTCGACTTCGCCGCCGCCGATATAGATTCTTTCCGGGAAACCGAATGGATTGGAAATCATCGCATTCGCCAATGTCGGCGGATGTTTGAGTCCCAGCGTTTCGGTCACCAAGGGAACGCCATGAATTGCCGCAGCATAAATCGCCATCGCCGCCGCCGATTCGCTCCTGATCTGGTCCTTCACCTCGCTGGTATGTTCGCAAATCTCGCGCAAACGCTCGGCCGGCGGAGATTTTTGCGTACCCAAGGGAAATTGCACCACGGCGATCTTGTTCCCGCCGCTCCCGGTCGCGCCCAAGGCTACGGGCATATCGACCACCAAGGGTTTATGGCGCTTAACCCCATGCTCTTTCACATAGCGCGTCATCGCCATATCGAGCACGGTCAATAAAATGTCATTAACCGTCGCATGGTGCCGCTTGCCGAAGTCCTTCATTTCATGAAACGGCAAGGTGCAATAGGCGAAGCTGCGCTTGATGGCCGGCGACGGGACAAAGACTTCCGGCGTGCCGATGAACGGCAAGGGCGTACCTTTGGCCATGCCCACCGTCTTCAGCGCCTGCCGGAACAGAAAGCGCGATAGTGCGGCGACCGTCAGACTGGTGCCGAGCATCTTGCGAATCAGGCTCAACGCGCCCAAGGTCGACGCTTGTTGTCCGGAATCGCCGCGCGCACGCGGGCGCAAGCCCTGCCAGAACGCGCGCACTTCATGCGATTTAGGATCGGACGAAAACCAGCGGGTGCAGATTTCGACAAAGCCGCGACCATCGATCAAGCCATGATGCACTTTGGCGTAAATTGCGATGCGGCGATTTTCCAGGCCGTCGATGATATAAAACTCCCACGGCGGGCGCGAGCGATCCAGACGCTGCACATGGATATCGCAAATCAAGTCGAATAACTGGTGATTATTGCCCGGCGCCGGCAGGGTCATGCGAAAACAATGATCGTCGAGATCGACGGCCACAGCCTCCAGCTTGGGCATGCGTCGCAAGCCCGGCGGCGAATACATGTAATCGAAAGGTTCGCCGACCGGCTGCGCCTTCATTTTGCTCATCAGCCAATCGGCAAACTCGGCCCCCGTCTGGAAACGCTCGGGAATCTTGACGACGGCCAGCGGCCCGATATTGGCGGCGCGCTCTGCCGTCTCCATCAGAAAAAAACCTAGGTCCAACAACGACAACGATTTAGTACGAGCCATACTCTTCTCCGCCCGAAAACGATTCGAGCTTTTTATAGGTTATGTAAGTTTTTCGAATGCAAGCTTGTTGCAACGGGCGAAATCGAAAGGACGCCCTGTAGTACAAGTCTACCACGTCGCGCAGTCCACTCGACTACGCGGCGACTGTGCGGCGCTACTACATAGCCGTCCCGTCAGCGCCGACTTTTACATCGATGTTTTGTGCGACTTAAAGATGGATGGCGATCTCGCTGCACACTAAATCGAGCGCCTCCGCCAAGGCCTGCAGCAGCTCCGTCACCGCTTCGCCCGTATCGAGCGCGGCTTCCAACTGCATGGCCGTCGTGCGCAGACCGTTCATGCCGAGCATGCCGCTACGCCCTTTGAGCGTATGCACCACCAAACTTGCCTGCTCCGTCTGACCTGCCGCAATATGCCGCCGAATATCGGCAAGATTTTTCGGCGCTTCGTCGGCGAAATTTTTCAGCCAATAACGATAACGCGCCACGTCGCCGACCAGCAAAGCCAAGCCCGCCTGCGTATCGACGCCACGCAACGCGGGAAATCCTGTCGACGATTCGTCCGTCTTGGCGAAGTTTTCCGGCGGCGGCGGCTCGCCAGCCGACTGCTGCTTGCTGCGAGCGATCCATTTCGACACGACCCGATAAAAACTCGCCTTATCGAAAGGCTTGCCGATATGGTCGCTCATGCCTGCCGCGACGCCGCGCTCCTTTTCGTGCGCCATGGTGTGGGCGGTCATGGCGACGATGGGCAAATGCCGGAATTCGCTCATGGCGCGAATCGCGCGCGTCGCGCTCAGGCCATCCATGACCGGCATCTGCACATCCATCAGCACTAGATCGAAAGCGTCGGCGGCGGCCTGAGCGCGCAGCAGTTCGACCGCCTCGTAACCGTCGCAAGCCGAACGGGTCTCGATACCGACCCGATGCAACAGCGTCTCGACGATTTCGCGGTTATGCGCTTGATCGTCGACCACCAAGACCTGGGTATCGACGTAACGCACGTCGGGACGCGCCGCTTCGCCGATGCCCGCATCTTTCTCTTGCGCGGGCAATTTATCCGCCTCCCCCAACTCCAGCATCAGCGAGACGCTGAAGGTCGTGCCTTCGCCTTTACGACTGCTCACTCGAATATCGCCCTGCATCATTGCGGCCAAACGCTTGCAAATCGCCAACCCTAGGCCGGTTCCACCATGCTTACGCGTCATCGAGGCGTCGATTTGCGAAAACGGCTTAAACAACAACGCCATATCCTTCGCGCGCAAGCCGATGCCGCTATCGACCACCTCGATCTCCAGACACAGTCGCCGCGCCGCGCCGACGGTCGCGCGCACTCTCACCTCGACCCCACCCTGAGCGGTGAATTTGACGGCATTACTCAGCAGATTCAGCAAAATCTGTTCGATGCGCAAGGAAGCGCCGTACAACACATCGGGAACCGCGTCGTCGATCGATAGCCGAAAACTCAGTTTCTTTTCGTCGATACGATGCGCCATCAATGCGTGACAGCGCTGCAACAAGCGCCGCAGACTGAAGGTGGTCGGTTCCAATTCCATACGCCCGGCGGCGATCTTCGACAGATCCAACAAATCGCTGATGATGTCGGAAAGCGTTCTGCCGGCGGCGATGATCTTGTCGATGTAATCGCGCTGCCGCGCATCGGTCTGAATGTTTTGCAACAATTCCGCCATACCGATCACCGCATTCAATGGCGTGCGCAATTCATGACTGACGTTCGCCAGAAACTCGTCCTTGGCGCGGTCGGCAATCCGCGCCGCCTCCAGCGCGCGACTGAGTTCAAGCGTGCGTTGCTCCACCCTCAATTCCAGCGTTTCGTTCAACTCCTTGAGCTGATTCTGCCGCAATCGCAATTCCAGGTGATTGCGGATCCGCACCAAAGCGATCGCCGCATTGATCGGCTTGGTGAAGTAGTCGATCGCCCCTAAGGTAAGACCTTGATGCTCCTCCTGCTGAGTATCCAACGAGGAAACGAAAATCACCGGAATATCGCGCGTGACTTCGTCGTCCTTCAGTCGCTTGCACACCTCGTAGCCATCCATCTCGGGCATAATGACGTCGAGCAGGATCAGATCGGGGCGCTGCGCCCGGGCCCAAGCGATCGCATCGACGCCATTGCAACAGCCATGCGCATCGTACTGAGATTGCAAGATGCACAACATCGAATCGAGAATGCATTCGTTGTCGTCCACCACGAGAATTTTATTCATTAGTCAACTCCTGAAGTCCGGATCGACAAGCGGCGGCCAACAATTGAATCGATGATCCTTCGACTTCAGATTCGATTCATCGAATTGAGCGATATTCGGCACGGGCGCAACCATCGAAGACACCGCCGTACGCGATATCTCATTCAAATCTGCGTCGATGCGCCGCAAGGTGGCGTCGAGACGGGCCTCCATTATAGAAACATAATTTATCGGCATGGATCGCGCCTCGTCCATTGTGCGTTGACGATCATTCCAAACAGCATACGTCGATAATAAGGGCACGCCGAGCAAAACTACCGCCAGCAAGACCAATATATTTCTGCGCTGTTGAAGAGTGCCCATAATCGCTATCGATATCTCATCGTCAATGACCTTTATCGTCGCCCGACAAGCGGCGGCGCGCTTGGTCGAAATCGAAATTCTGTACATAAATCAACGCTTGTTGCAAACGCGGCAGCCAGGCGCTGTCTTTGAAATCCGCAAGGCAATCGATAATCGCCGTATCGCAATCGGCATCGCCGGCTTCCAGCCGGGATAACAGCGCTGCAATCGCGTCGGGCATGGGCAAGGCGCTCGACTCGGCATCCGCAGCCGCCTCGCCCCGATCGAGGACTGGCTCGGCGATCGCCGTCGCTTTCAAGGCGCCGAGCACCGCGACGACCAGCGACTTGATCTCCTCGTCGATACGCTCCAGCAGTATCTTATCGGGAACGCCGCGTTCGAGGATCGCTTCGAGTTCGCTCGCCACGCGATGCAACTCCTTCATACCCAGCATACCACTACGCCCTTTGAGAATGTGCGCGGCAAATACGCCTTTTTCGAATCGATTCGTCGCAACGGCCTGCCGAATCGTTTCCATCTGCGCGGGCGCTTCGCGCGCAAAATTCAACAGCCAATGACGATAACGCGACGCATCGCCCAATAATAGCGTCAAACCCGCTGCGATATCGACGCCTTCGATCGCCGGAAAAACCTCCTCCGCCGACAGCGGCGCCGGCGATTGCAACTGCGCTGCGGATGACTCGCTTTGCTGCTGCTGTTTGGCGGCAGGAACCCATTTGGCCAATACCCGATAAAACTCCGCGTTGTCGAACGGCTTGCCGATATGATCGTTCATCCCGGCCGCCAGACTGCGTTCCTTTTCATGCGACATCGTATGCGCAGTAATGGCGACGATAGGCAACTCGGCAAAACCGCAACGCGCGCGCAATTCGCGACTGGCGCTCAAGCCGTCCATCACCGGCATCTGCACGTCCATCAGCACCACATCGAACGCATCGGGTCCCGCGGCGGCGAGCAGATCCAGCGCCTCCTGGCCGTTCGTCGCCAAACGCACCGCAATCCCCACCGCCGTCAACAAGGCTTCGGCAACTTCGCGATTGAACGGTTGGTCGTCGACCACCAGCACATTCGCCTCGTGATAATACACATGGGTAGATTCTTCGTCGTCGTCGGCAGCGATCTCCTCGATTTTCCCCAGACCCAGCCACAAGGTCACGCGAAACGTCGTGCCCACACCTTTGCGACTCAGTACGCCGATCTCGCCATCCATCATTTCCACCAGGCGTTTGCTGATCGCCAGCCCCAATCCGGTGCCGCCGTAGCGTCGGCTCATCGACGCATCCGCCTGCGAAAACGGCACGAACAGGCGCGAGACCTCTTCATCCGTGATGCCGACGCCGGTATCTTCGATTTCCAGCGCCAAACACACGCGCTGCTCCTCGCAGCAAACCAAATGAATACGCACTGCAACCTGCCCATGGGCGGTGAATTTGATCGCATTGCCGAGTAGATTCAGCAGAATCTGCTCGATCCGCAACGGCGCGCCGATCAGCACGTCCGGCACATCCTCGTCGATGCACTCGATCAATTCCAAACCCTTTTCTTCCGCCTTGTAATACATCACCGAACTGCTGCGCTTGAGCAACTGGCGCAGACTGAAGGTAACGATCTCCAACTCCATGCGACCGGCGACGATTTTCGACAAGTCGAGCAGATCGTTGATGATATTTGTCAGCGTCTTGCCGGCGCTGATGACTTTATCGAGATAATTGCGCTGCTGCTGATCGGTGCAGATCCGTCGCGCCAGCGCCGACATTCCGATCACCGCATTCAGCGGCGTGCGCAACTCGTGATTGACGGTCGCCAAAAACGCATCTTTGGCTTGATCGGCGCTCTTCGCCGCCTCCAACGCCTCGCTGAGTTGCGCGGTGCGCGCCTGCACCAAGTGCTCCAAATACACCTGCTGATCCTCTTGCTGCTGCTGATTGCGCACGCGCTCGGTCACGTCTTCCTTGACCGCAACGAAATGCGTCACCTCGCCGTTCGCGGCGACGATCGGAGAAATCGACATTTCTTCCCAAATCAACACCCCGTCCTTACGCCGATTGCGCAAAATGCCTTGCCACGCCTGCCCGGACAACAAAGTGCGCCATAACTCCTCATAGGTCGCCGCCGGCGTCTCGCCCGACTGCACCAAACGGGGATTGCCGCCGATCGCCTCCTGCCGACTGTAACCGCTGATGCGCGTGAAGCCCGGATTCACATACTGAATCGCTCCATGACGATCGGTGATGACGATAGACACGGGACTATGCTCCACCGCCTGCAACAGCAACAAAGCGTTTTGCTCGGCTTCGCGAATGCGCTCTTCCTGCTCGCGCCGTTCGGTGATATCGGTCAAGGAGCCGACAAACCCCAATACGCTCTTATCCTCGTCGAGTTCGGCTTGCGCTTGCGCCAATACCCAAACCGTGCGGCTGAAGCCGCGCTGAAAACGAAATTCGAACGACCAGGGTTCGCGCGCATCCACCGCATGCTGCCATCCTTGCTGAACCGCAGCACGATCGTCGATATGCACCGCCTCCAGCCAGGCGCGACCGAGCGCACCTTTGCCGCTGCAACCGCTCAAGGCGGTAAACTGCTCATTGACATAGGTCATTCGCCCATCGGGATCGGCATGAAAAATGCCGACCGGCACTACGCGCGCCAGCGAACGGAATTTTTCTTCGCTTTGCACCAAAGCGCGCGCCGCCGCCCGACGCTCGGTCACATCGCGCACCGTACCCACCAAGGCGATCGGCTCACCCGATTCATCCCGCATCAATTCGCCGCGCTCCACCATTTCGCGCAACTGTCCGTCGCCGCGCAGGATGAAATGATCCAAGGCGATCCGGCCTTCCACCACCGTCTGCTTGATCGCCGCTCTGACGGCGGCGCGACCGGATTCGGGCACCAAGGCGAGAAAATTATCCAAGGTCGGTGAAAATGCATCGGGCGTAACGCCGAACAGCCGATACACCTCCGGCGACCAATGAAAAGTCAAGGTCGCCAGATCCAATTCCCAACTTCCCATGCCGGCAATCCGCTGAGCTTCCTGCAAATGCAGGCGTTGCGTCTCGATCAGCTTGGCCATAATCTTGCGCCGCTGCAAATAAATGCTCAGCAGCACCAGCACCAGCGTCGACACCACGCCGCCGCCCACCATCAACACCGTCCCCTGCACCGTCGTTTCGTGCAACACATCGCTGGGCAAGGCCGTCGCCAACACCATCAACGGCAATTCGTCGAGCTTGCGATACGCCACGATACGCGCACCGCCCTCAAGCGTAGCATCGCTGGTCAACACCCCCTCGCGTCCGGCTTGCGTCGCGTTCAATAAGCTATCCGCCAAACGGCGACCGCTCGCGCCCACCGCCGCCACCGCCTGATTGCGCGAGGTGACGAGCACATCGCCGCGCAAATTCGTCACCGTAACGACGACATCGTGGTGCGCCAAATCGGAGCGCGCGCCGAAATCCGTCAACGCGTCTTGCGGCAAGGACAAGGCCAACACGCCGGCAAATTCGCCGCGCTTATCGACGATAGGACGCGCCAACGCAATCCCCTGCGACGCGACCGTCTGCGCGGAGTCGATCGCGTCGATGTGCAAACGATCGCCGCCGATGGCGGAAAAATGACGAAAATATTCCGCGTCGCGCCGGTCGACGCGCTCCGCGGATGCGGCGGAATCGGAATATATCGAACGTCCGCTGCGGTCGATCAAGACCAGACGGATTTTCTCATCGGCCAGCAGACCATGACGAAACAATTGAACGCCGTGTGAAAATCGCGCCGGCTCGTCAAGATAGGAGGCGCGCAAAAACAAGAGAATGTCGTCGAATTGCCGTAGGCGGCCGACCATCGCCGCTTCGGCTGCGCGCGCAAGCTCGGCCACTTCGCCGCGAAACGATTCCATCCGAATAACTTTTTGGCGCTCGGCTTCCCATTTCGCCGCAAACAACACGGCGACTGCAAGAAAAAATCCCAAGGCCAGCAATAAGACATGCAACCAACGTTCGCGTTTCGATTCGGCGCCCATAATTACAAATTAATCCAAATTCATAAATTGCGCCAAACCGGCTCAAGCGGCGACGCCCCTTATCCCGTACTCGTCCGCCGCACGATCAACGCCGCCAAAATAATCCCAAGTTCATACAATAGACATAATGGCACGGCCATCATGAACTGCGAGATCACATCCGGCGGGGTAAATACGGCGCCGACGACAAACGCGCCGACGATGACGTAAGGCCGCCATTCGCGCAGCTTGGCGATATCCACGACACCGATCTTGACCAAAACGATCACCACCACCGGCACCTCGAAGGTCACGCCGAAAGCCATGAACATCGTCAGGACGAAAGAGAAATATTTTTCAATATCCGTCATCCACGCCACGCCTTCGGGGGCAAAGCGCGACATGAAACCGAACACCATCGGAAAAAAGGCGAAATAAGCGAACGCCATTCCCACGAAGAACAACAGCACCGAGGCGGCAAGCAAGGGCAAAGCCAATTTCTTCTCATGCGTATACAAGCCCGGTGCGACGAAGGCCCATACCTGATACAACACATACGGCAAGGCCACTAAAAACGCCACCATCAACGCCACTTTCATCGGCACCAGAAACACGCCGACCACATCGGTGGCGATCATCTGCCCTCCCGCCGGCAAAGTCGCCAGCAAAGGCGCGGCCAACAACGAATACAACTCGCGCGCAAAAAACGCCAACGGCACAAACGCGACGCCTATCGCCACTAGCGCGCGAATCAGCCGGGTGCGTAACTCGATTAGATGGGAAAGAAAGCTTTCCTGGCCGTCCTCAGTGCTCACGTTTGAACGCTTCCTGTACGCCCTCGGCATCGGCTGCAAAAGTCGGCTCTGGCGGAACGGCTGAGACGGCTGGAACGGCTAAGGAGGCGGCTGGCGGCGGCTGGATGGCGTTTTCGGTGGCGGATATTTCCTGCCGAACGGTCGTTTCCACCGTCTGCGCCTGGTCCATCACCTCTTGCCGAAAACGCTTCAAATCCTCAAGGCGCATTTCGCGGTTGATTTCGCTTTTAACCTCGCCGACATAACGCTGCAAACGCCCGAGCAAATGCCCGACGGTGCGCGCCACGCGCGGCAAGCGCTCCGGACCGATCACCACCAAAGCGACGATGCCGATCACCAAAAGCTCGGAAATGCCTATATCAAACATAGAGCGCCTCCGGCGAGCGACGCGCAGCGCCTTTGAAAAACGGCTGTCGACGAATAATCAGACTTTCCCCGACGGTTTGGACGCATCGGTCGAACGCGTCGGCTCGACATCGATAGTCTGGCCGGAAATCTGCGGCGGCGCCGATGGGGATGTAGATTGGGGCGCAGTATCGGCGGGTTTATCGGCGGCGCCGTCGCGCATGCCGTCGCGAAAGCCCTTCACCGCACCGCCGAGGTCGGAACCCATATTGCGCAACTTCTTGGTGCCGAACACCAGCATGACGATGACCAAGACGATGAGCCAATGCCAAATGCTGAACGATCCCATAACCGTCTCCTATTTCCGCGAAGTCAACATCGGGCCGAGCATTTCCGGCCCGCCGAGAATATGCAAATGAATATGAGCCACCTCCTGCCCGCCGATGCGTCCGGTATTGACGATGGTGCGAAAGCCATCGTTCAACCCTTGGCTGCGCGCCAACTCGCCGGCCTTGGCCAATAAACGCCCCAATACGGCCTGGTGACTCATATCCGCCTCCATCAGCGAAGCGATATGCTGTTTCGGAATCATCAGAAAATGCACCGGGCGCTGCGGATGGATATCGTGAAACGCCATGATTTCTTCGTCTTCATACAGCAGACGCGCCGGAATCTCACCGCGCGCGATCCGACAAAACAGGCAATCGTTGCTCATAATCGATGCGCTCCTTATGCAGTCCGGCTGTTCTTTTCGTCGATGCCGGAGATGCCTTCGCGGCGGCGCAACTCGACCAGCACATCGTCGACGCCGACGCCGAATTGCGTCAACAACACCATGCTGTGAAACCACAAATCGGTGACTTCGTTCACTAGATGTAATAAATCGCCGTCCTTGGCCGCCATGATCGTCTCGGCGGCTTCCTCCGCCACTTTTTTGCAAATCGCATCGACACCCTTGGCGTACAAACTGGCGACATACGAAGAATCCGGCGCGGCGTTCTTACGCTCGATCAAGGTCGCCTGCAAACGATGCAATACTTCGGGATCAATCATCAAAAACTCCTATGGATACCCCAACTTAGGCGCACGGCAGGCGTATCGCCTCAGCGCGAGAGCGCGGCGCCAAGTTGCGGGAGGAAACAGGGAAGTTGCATTTCCCTGCGGTCGAGAGCCAGCGATAACCATAGCCGTCGGCTCGCTGGATGATTTTGCAATTGCGATAGCCGATGCCTTGAATGGTGCCATCGGCGGTTTGGATATTGAAACTTCCGCTTGCGCGAACCGCGACACGCCCGAAGTAATTGCCGATTTTCTTGCCTTTGGCGACTTCGGCGCGGACCATATCTCCGGTTTGAAAGCCTTTGATACGCTTTTGCCGGGTGAGGTAGCCGCGAGGAAAGCCGAAGGCATCCAAGCGCGTGCGTTGGTAGCTTCCACGCCCCGTCGCTTTAATCGCCAATGTGGGCTTTTTCCAGTTGGTAACAGCTTCCATTGCACCGACACAGACTGCATCCAAAGCATGCGTTTTCGGTATTGATAGCCGCGAGCGATTGAATTTCGTTCGTCCGCCCGATCCGGTCGTGACTGGCACTCCCGTTGCATTGAGGGCGTTAAACAGCGCCCAGCGCGTTGCATTGACGGCGGCGGCATCTTTGAGCGGTTTCTTCGCTTGCGCCAGTATCCGATCCAGCCGTTTCGTGCCGTTCGCCAGGAATTCTTTAACATCCTGCGCACCTTTCTTCTGGTTGCAGGGCTGACAGGCGAGCGTCAGATTGCTGATTCGGTTGCTTCCGCCGCGGGCTTTAGGATGGATATGCTCGATCTGCAACGGCACATCTTTTGCGCCGCAATAGGCGCATTCCCGATTCCACTTTTCGAGCAGATATTCGCGGGTTTCGTATCCTGCCAGCGTGCCTTGCTGGTATTCGATGCCACTGATTTCCGGATTATCCATCTGCTGCATGTCGAAGCGCACCAGTTCTTGCGCGATGCCGGTGACGGGGGCG
>DATETD010000376.1:0-2383 GCA_035283885.1 Rhodocyclaceae bacterium | reverse complement strand
GATCCATGCCGCCGCGCCCGCCGTGACCAGCGCGACGACGACGACCGCCAGCAGGGATGACCAGGCTAGGCCCGCCACGAGCACCAAGGCGACGATACCGGACAAACCCGGCAATAACGACGGGAACAGTAAGGAAACCGTTGGGATTGAGGGCGCGGGATAGCTTGCTGCCGAACGATTCTCCGGTGGCAAGTTGCGCGTAGCGCCGCTGTCGAAACTCATCGAGATGCTCCAATCTGAAGTGATGGCGAAGAATACCATTGCTAGGATGGATGTGTATGCAATGGACGCGGGATTTTTAGCGGGAGTCGCTGTTGCGGCATGGATATCCTACCGATGGGTAGGGTGAATTCGCATCGATTTCCACTGATCGCTTACCGGGGCCGGACGCCGTCCCGCCAGCGCCGACTTTTCGCACCGATGGCTTATTCGTAGCGCAAAGCCTCGATCGGCGACAGTTGCGAGGCTTTTTTCGCTGGATAGTAGCCGAAGAAAATCCCGACCGCCGCCGCAAACCCTGCCGCCAGTACGATGGATGCGGCGGAGAGTTCGGTGCGCCATTCGGCCAATTCGGCCACCAGCATCGCGCCGCCGACGCCCAGTGCGATACCGATCGCGCCGCCGATCAGCGACAGCGTCACCGCTTCGACCAAAAACTGCGCCAGGATGTCGCGCGAGCGCGCGCCAACCGCGCGCCGCAGACCGATTTCGCGCGTGCGCTCGGTTACCGACACCAGCATGATATTCATGATGCCGATGCCGCCGACCAGCAGCGACACCGAGGCGACCGCCGCCAGCAATAGCGTCATGACTTTCGACGAGGCCTCTTGCGCCTGCAAGATCTCCGATAGATTGCGCACGAAGAAGTCGTCGTCTTGCCCGGATTGCAGTCGATGACGTTGGCGCAGCAATTCGCGCATGCGCTCGTCGGCGACGCCCATATCGGCGCCTTGCCGCACCTTGACCATAATCGAGCCGACGCTGCGCGATTTGGCTTGGGCAGCGACGAGAATGCGTTTGCGCGCGGTAGTGATCGGCATCAGCACCAGATCGTCCTGATCCTGGCCGGTCATGCTCTGCCCCTTGCGATCCAGCACGCCGATAATCGTCAGCGGCACTTTGCGGATGCGGATGACTTGATCGATAGGACTCGCGTCGCCGAACAGATTTTTCGCCACCGTTTGACCGATCAGCACCACCTTGCCGGCGCCCGAAAGCTCGGCGGCTTCGAAGCCGCGCCCTTCGATAATCGACCATTCGCGCACTTCGAGATACTCCGGCGTAATGCCGTAAAACGTCGTCGACCAATTGCCGTTGCCGGCGATGACCTGGCCGCTGCCGCGCAAGGTCGGCGCGGCGGCGTGGATTTCCTCGATTTCGCGCCCGATCGCATACGCATCGTCTTCGGAAATCGTCGATTGCGATCCGGCGCCGCCGCGCGCGCCGCCCGAGGTCGCCGAGCCGGACAGCACCATAATGATATTCGCGCCCAGGCTACGGATTTGTTCTTCGACGCGCGCCTGCGCGCCGCTGCCGACGGCGATCATCACGATCACCGCCGCGACGCCGATGATGATGCCGAGCATTGTCAGCGCCGAGCGCATCTTGTTGATGCGTAAGGCTAAGAGCGCGATACGTAAGGTGGCGGCAAAGTTCATGCGGAAAAATCCTTTTGTCCACGAAAAGCACGAACAAAACCGAATGAATGGGCGCATCCATACGTGTCTTTTTCGTGCTTTTCGTGTCGTTCGTGGACAAGGGGTTGTCGGGTTATTTCTCCATTTGCCCTATGAGCGATTTTCGGGATCACGATAATTGCGCTACGGCGTCTTTCGGCATGTTCGCACGATCTTCGACGATATGCCCATCGCGAAAACCGACGATGCGCTGCGCAAAGTCGGCGATGTCGTGCTCATGGGTGACGAGCACGATGGTGATGCCTTCGCGATTGAGCCGTTGCAATAGCGCCATGATTTCGACGCTGGTGCGCGAATCGAGCGCGCCGGTGGGTTCGTCGGCCAGCACCAGAATTGGGTCGTTCACCAATGCGCGCGCGATCGCCACGCGTTGCTGTTGTCCGCCGGATAACTGGCTGGGATGATGATCCATACGTTCGGCCAGGCCCACTTGATGCAAACGGCGTTCGGCCGACGCGCGTCGTCGGGCGGGCGGCGTTTCGCCGTACAACAACGGCAGCATTACATTGTCGAGCGCCGAAGTGCGCGCCAGCAGGTTGAAATGCTGAAACACGAAGCCTAATTGACGATTGCGCACTTGGGCCAATTGGTCGGAGGACAGCCGCGACACTTCCTGTCCATCGAGCCAATAGGCGCCGCGCGTCGGCTGGTCGAGGCAACCGAGCAGATTCATGAAGGTGGATTTG
>DATETD010000375.1:0-2809 GCA_035283885.1 Rhodocyclaceae bacterium | reverse complement strand
GAAAGACGGCGAACTCGAACTTAAAGCCGGCGGCCGGCTCAAGAAGGTCGTCCGCATTTTCGCCAACCCCGACCTGCCCGAAATCGACGACTACTACGAGCCCTTCACCTACGACTACGCCCATCTGCAAAACGCGCCCTTGTCCGAAGCCGCGCCGACCGCGCGTCCGCGTTCGCAGATCGACGGCAGCCGCATGGAGAAAATCACCTGGGGCCCGAACTGGGAAGACGATCTCGCGGGCGAATTCGCCAAGCGTTCGGTCGACAGCAACTTCGCCAATATGGAAAAACAGGTGTATGCGCAATTCGAAAACACCTTCCATATGTATCTGCCGCGCATTTGCAACCACTGCCTGAATCCGTCTTGCGTCGCCTCGTGCCCGTCGGGCTCGATGTACAAACGCGAAGAAGACGGCATCGTCTTGGTCGACCAGGACAAATGCCGCGGCTGGCGTTACTGCGTCTCGGGCTGCCCATACAAGAAAGTGTTCTACAACTGGGAATCCGGCAAGGCCGAGAAGTGCATCGGCTGCTACCCGCGCGTCGAATCCGGTATGCCGACAGTGTGCTCGGAATCCTGCGTCGGCCGCATTCGCTACAACGGCATCATTCTGTACGACGCCGACAAGATCGCCGCCAGCGCGGGTCAGGACGAACCCAAGGACATTTACAAAGCGCATCTCGAGATGTTCCTCGATCCGAACGACCCGAAAGTCGTCGAGCAGGCATTGAAGGACGGCGTGCCGCAAAACTGGATCGACGCCGCGCAGAAATCGCCGATCTACAAGATGGCGATCGACTGGAAAATCGCATTCCCGATGCATCCGGAATTCCGCACGCTGCCGATGGTCTGGTATGTGCCGCCGCTGTCGCCGGTGCAATCGCAGATCGACCAAGGCAATCTGCCGACCGAAGCCGACGGCTGCATCCCCAAGGTCGAAACCATGCGTCTGCCGATGCAATATCTCGCCAACCTGCTGACCGCCGGCGACGAAGCGCCGATCGCCAATGCGTTGAAGCGCATGATCGCAATGCGTTCGTATCAACGCTCGATCCACGTCGACGGCAAGGCCGACACGCGCGCGCTCAACGCCGTCGGTCTGACCGAAGATCAAGCCAAGGAAATGTATCGCTACCTGGCGATCGCCAACTACGAAGACCGTTTCGTGATTCCGACCTCGAACGAAGAAATGCGCCTCGAAGACTTCCATAGCTTTCAGGGCCAGAACGGCTTCACCTTCGGCAACGACAGTTCCAACGGCATCAGCCCGAACACCCTGTTCCCCGAGCGCCGTAAAGAAAGCGTGGAGACGCTGGACTACGTGCCCGAAGCGAGCAAGGTCAATAGTCGATAGTCACCGATAAGGAAAATACCATGAGCGTTTTCAATCTCCTTTCCATGCTGCTCGACTATCCCGACGAGTCGGTGCGGACAGTGCTTAACGAGAACACCGGATTGTTGCCCGCCGAGGAAATCGTGCGCGCCGCCGATGCCGACGGCTTGCTGTCGGACGCCGACGTCGCGGCGGTCGCCGCCATCATCGAGCGTATCCGGCAAACCGATTTGACCGAATTGCAAGCCGAATACGTCAAGACCTTCGATCTCGCGCCGGAACACAGTCTGCATATCACCCACCACATCTACGGCGAAGAACGCACGCGCGGCCCGGCCTTGATCGACTTGTCCGAGTATTACAAGAGCTACGGACTCGTCAATCTCGAAGGCGAGCTGCCGGACTATCTGCCGCTGATGCTGGAATTCGCCTCGCAACTCGAACTCGACGAAGCGCGCGTGTTCCTCGGCGATATCGCCAAAGTGCTCGACATCCTCGCCGCCAACCTCGAACGGGCGCAGAGTCCCTACGCTCCTATCATTCGCCTGATCGAGGCGCAGGCGCACCTGACACAACTGGCCAGCCTGGCCACCTGACCCGTTTCTAAAAAAGGAGACCCACCATGGACTTGTCAAAACTGCTTTTCGGCGTATATCCGTACGTCGCCTTAACCGTGTTCATACTCGGCAGTTGGATACGCTTCGACACCGAGCAATACACCTGGAAATCCGACTCCAGCCAACTGCTATCGCGCAAATGGATGATGTTCGGCAGCAACCTGTTCCACATCGGCGTCATCGCCGTATTCTTCGGTCATTTGGTCGGCCTGCTGACGCCGCATGCGCTGTTCGGCGCGCTCGGCGTCTCGGATATGGCGCACCAGTGGACCGCGATCGCTGCGGGCAGCGTCTTCGGCGTCTTCGCTCTCATCGGCGGCGTCACATTGTGGCTGCGTCGGCTGACCAATTCGCGCGTGCGCGCCGCGAGTCGTTGGGCCGATATCGCCATCCTCGCCTGGCTGTTGATCACGCTGATGCTCGGCTTATCGACGATTCCGGTATCGATCGAGCACGCCAACCACGGCGACGCGCAAGTCATGATCTTGCTGGCCGAATGGGCGCAAAGCATCGCCTATCTGCGCCCCGCGCCCGAACTACTCGACAGCGTGCCGACCGTGTACAAAGCGCATATTTCGTGCGGCATGACGGTGTTCCTGCTGTTCCCCTTCACGCGTCTGGTGCATGTCTGGAGCGTACCGGTCGGCTACCTGGGCCGCGCGTATCAGATCGTGCGTAGCAAGCAGACCGCCGCGCGTTAAAAACCACCCAGCAGCAAATCGTCGAGCCTAGAGAGCGCAGTCATTGCGAATTCTAGGCTCGATCCCTTGCACGGATTGCGCGCATCCGTCCCGCCAGCGCCGACTTTTAGTGCGCCGCCAATCGTGCTAATCGTTCCCACGCTCCAGCGTGGGAACGA
>DATETD010000374.1:0-13087 GCA_035283885.1 Rhodocyclaceae bacterium | reverse complement strand
GAGCGGCGTCGGCGTCTCGTTGCTCGAAAACGCGCTGGCTTGCGCCGGGCCCAATTTGGCGGCGGCCTGGGGTAGCATTCCGGCAAGCGCGGCGCCGGCGCCCAAGCGCAGAAATTCGCGCCGTTGCAGGTAAAGCCGACGCGGGGTGATCTCGGAGGGCAGGGGAACGGTGTCCTTGAGCATAGGGATCGGCATGACTGGCCTCCGCGATGAGGAACATGGGCCGCCGCCGAGCGCATCTTCGGCGGCGAGACGCCATCATGACGCAATCGACGTCGATCCGCAACACTTAACCGTATCGTGCCGGCGCAGCCGTCCCGCCAGAGCCGACTTTTCAACTTGAAACCTCTGTTGTCCACGAAAAGCACGAAAGACACGAACAAAAACAATCAGTTGTATCTTGAACTTATTCAGCCGACGGGTGATAGCCAAAAGGAAAGTATGTCTTCGATTATTTTCGTGCTTTTCGTGTCTTTCGTGGACAACTGCTTTTTCAAGGCTCAATCGCCATGTATCGCCGCTTCGGCGGATTGCAGCGAGCATCACCCGGCATGAAATGTCGTCATGCGTCGGCGCGGCGCCAGCAAGGAGGGACGATCGTCCGCCCCCATCACCGCCGCACGCAGTTTGGCGACGGCTTGCGAGTGAATCTGGCTGATCCGCCCTTCGGTCAGACGCAGTCGGGCGGCGATATCTTTCATTGAAATGTCGTTAACGTACATCATGGTCATGACTTCTTCTTCGCGCGGCGACAGATCGCTGATGGCGATCAAGAGTTTGCGTTGCAAAGTGCGGCGTTCGAGCGCGGCCATCGGGTCCGATTTGGTGACCACGCACCATTCGAGAAAGTCGGTCGAGGATTCGCCGTCGCTGAAGTCCTCGATCGAAAACAAGGTGTAGCCATGGGCTTCTTGCAGCAGTCGCTGGTAGTCGAGCAGCGGCATGCCGAGTGCGAATGCGACCTCTTCTTCGTTGGGCGAGCGCCCCAGGCGGTGGCCGAGTTCCTGTATCGCCTGCTCGACGCGGCGCATCGCCTGACGAACCCGGCGCGTGCCGGGGTCGTTCTCGCGCAATCCATCCAACATCGCGCCGCGCACGCGTTGCGAAAGATACTGCTGAAACTGGTTGCCTGCGCGTTCTTTGGTCGTCTGGAGTATCGCGCCCAATAAGCCGATGTATCCGTCTTGCACTAGATCGTCGAGTTCGACGTTCTTCGGCAATTTTCTCAGCAAGGACTTGGCGATGGCTTTGACCAAGGGCGTATGCGTTGCGATGAGCCGCTCGCTCTCGCTTTCCGTCAGCTTGCGGCGTCGATCGGTTTCCATCACGGCGGATTGCTCCTCATCCTACGCTCGGCGCAGCGACCACCCGCTGCCCTCGGCCTCATCTTAGCAAGGAATCACGCCAGATCGAAGTTGAGCGGCGCCAATGCGACATGACATACCGCCAGATCGTCCCATTTGCCCTTGACATGCAGGCGGAATATCTCGCCGAATTCGAACTGCGCCAGGCGTTCCGGCGCGATCGCGTTGCGCATCGTTTGACTTATCAGGATGCCGTTCGGCGTGCAGCTTTTTTCGATGCGCGACGCCGTATTGACCACATCGCCGATCGCCGTCCAGTCGAGCCGTTCGACGGTGCCGACATTGCCGATCACCACTTCGCCCCAATGGATGCCGATCCGCAGTTGCAAGGTCTGCTGGCCGGCGCGCAGCCGCAGGTTGTTGATGTCTTCGGAATGACTTTGCATATCGCAGGCGGCGAAGATCGCATCGGCGGGATCGTCGAACAGCGCCATCACGCAATCGCCCATGTATTTGTCGATCGAGCCGTGGTAGCGTTTGACCGAGCCGGCGACGCGTCGCAGGATGGAGTTCAGCGTATCCATCACGGATTCGCTGCTCGCGTTGCTTTCGACGTAGGAGGTGAAGCCGACGATATCGCAAAACAGCACGGCGACATAACGCTCCTCATTGGTCAGCTCGGTCTTGCCCAATCGGATCGCATCGCGCGCCTTTTCTTCGACCAACTGAGGAACATAATTCCGCGTGATGTTGTGAATGCGGACTTCGCTGAGGATAGAGCCTTCCGACAAACGCGTTCCCGCTTCGTCGAGCGACACCGCCTGCCACAGCGAACGAATCGCCGCGTCGTCGTCGCGAAAGCCGCTGACATTGAACAGGATCGACATTTTCGGTGCGCCCGGCATACTCACGCGTATCCGGTAGTTTTCGAATACGCCGCCGCCTTCGCCGAGCGCCAATCCCCAGACGATGTCGTTGTAAAAACTCATCGGTATCGCTTCGGCCAAGGCAGCGACCGAGGTCGTTTGCACATCCAGTCGCAGGCAGGCGAGCATGGCGGGCGAGACGGCGACGATTTCGCCGATCGCGGAAAAATGAATCAAGCCGTAGCCTAATTTTTCGAAAATTCGACCGAAGCTCGTCGCTGCGCTGCGTTCGTCGAGCAAATCGGGCGACTGCAAAATCGCTGGCGTGTCGCTGCGTTTGAGCAGCGCCAGCCGTTGCCCGTCGGCAACGTCCGGCAAGGGGATCGCCTCCAGTCGATGGCCGACGGCCTCGATCAGCCTTTCGGTTTGGCAAGTCGATCGATCCCAAGCGACCGGAATATCCACCCACACCAGAACGTCGGCTTGCGCCGGAAACGTTACGGAAACATGCCACGCGTTCGCCTTGCAAAAGCGCGCGATATTCTGCGAGCCATGCTCGTTCGTCTCCGTGTTGTAGAGCGCGTCCAGATGATCGTCGTTGCCGTCCAGATCGAGATCGAAATCGTGCTCGCAGATGCGGCGGAATACTTGCCGATGCAGCGCTTTGATCGCGCTATCGAGCAGATCGTGCAAAATCAGCGTCAAGGGCGCGGCCAAATGCGTCAGTCCCCTGTTTTGCAGCGCGAACACCATGTCCGACTGCAAACCCTGCCAGGCGCTATGCCCCAGCGCCGTTAGGTGTACCGTAACGGAGGGGGCGGGATCGAGGGAGTCGGCAGGATCGATAAACGACGACATGCTATATGTTCGCGCAGAGTTTATAGGTGTCGTTTTCCATCAAACCGACGACGAACGCTTCTTGCAACAGTTTCTCGCTCAATTCGGCGCTTAATCCCAAAGTCATCAGCACCGCCTTTCTTTTCTCGTTGTCGGCGACGGGGCCGGCGCCCATCCCCAGGCCTTTGACGAGAGCGTTCGCTGTCGCCAAACTTAAACGCACCGGGTCGGAAGCATATTCCGGATAAGGGACATCCAGATCGACCGCCATGAAATCGACAAAGCGCGGCGGCAGCTTCCATTGCGCTACGGCCTCCCGACCGACCTGGCAATGATCGACGCCGAGAAACCGCCGCTCGGCCTCCATCGTGGAGCAGCCGGTTTCAAGCGCGAACGCGAGCAATTCCAAATAGCGATCCTTACTATGCACGAAGAGCAATACCTTGCCTACGTCATGCATCAGGCCCGCGATGAACGCCTCGTCTTTCGCCGGGCCGTTGCCGAGTTCCTGACAAATGCTATGGCCGGCGATGGCGGTGAGCAAGGAATGTTGCCAAATGTGAGTGCGAAATAGCGGCTCTTTGGTCTGCGAGAACAGCGAGCGACTGAACGCCAGCATCGCGAGCGAGCGCACCACATTGAAACCCAGCACGCTGATCGCCAAGGGAATGGTCGCGATATTTTTGCCGCGACTGTATAACGGCGAATTGACCACTCTGAGCACCAAGGTCGCCACGCCTTGATCGGAACGCACCAATCGATCCATCTCGCGGAAACAATTGTTCGATTCGACCTCCAGTTTAATGATGCCTGCAATGATGTCGGACTGAACGGGGATGTTTTTGTAGTTGATTGCTTTACAGTCCATCGATGCGCGCGTTCCTGTGTTTTCAAGAGAGGCCGGGGTCGGCATATTAACCGGAACGGCCTTAATCCAGACGGGCTAGGCGTTTCGCGTCGCGTTCGTCATTAACCGTCGGCATTGATCTTGGCGATCAGCTCCGGCAAGACCGCATCGGCCTTATCGTTGTCGACCTGGCAGGTACCTGCCGCCAGATGGCCGCCGCCGCCATACTGCAACATCAGTTCGCCGACGTTGGTGGCCGATCTGCGGTCGAAAATCGATTTGCCGGTGGCGAAAACCGTGTTTTGCTGCTTGAGTCCCCAGAGCACATGAATCGAAATATTGCATTGCGGGAATAGCGCGTAAATGACGAAACGGTTGCCGGCGAAGATCGTTTCTTCGTGGCGCAAATCGAGCACGACGAGATTGCCGTACACCTTGGCGCAACGCTGGATCTGATCCTTGAATTTCGCTTCATGTTCGAAATAAAGCTTAGACCGCTCCAGTACATCGGGTAATTCGAGAATTTCTTCGATCGGATGATCCTTGCAGTAATCGATCAAATCCATCATCAAGTTGTAATTGGAGACGCGGAATGTGCCGAAACGCCCCAAGCCGGTGCGCGCATCCATCAGAAAATTCATCAACACCCAAGCTTTCGGGTGCAGCACGTCTTCCATCGAGAATTGCGCCGAATCGGCCTTATCCACCGCCGTCATCATCTCGCTCCATTCGGGCGGGAATTTGTTCTTACCGCCGAAATGCTCATACACCACGCGCGCCGCCGACGGCGCATCCGGGTAAATGATGTGGTTCGGTCGCTCGCCGGGATTGCGGAAGGTTTCCGATAAATGATGATCGAAAGCCAGGCGCACCCCCGGCACGAAGGGGAGATTCGTCGTGATATCGTTGTCGGTAATTTCGATCTTGCCGTCTTGCATATCCTTGGGATGGACGAATTTGATTTCGTCGATCATGTCCAAGCGTTTCAGCAGTACGGCGCACACCAAGCCGTCGAAATCGCTGCGGGTTACAAGTCGATATTTGCTCATGATTGTTACCTTTCTCTGGGGTGAATTCGGTGCGTCGATGCGCAATCTTAAAGCGATAAGCGCCTAAATTGGCTAAGATACCTTACTATTTTGCTTTACGCTGGCCCATGCGGGGGATAGGCGGCATCTTATTCGGACGTAGTGCGACGTCCGTCTCGCCAGCGCCGACTTTTACCCTACTCGCCCGCCTCGGCGGCTACATCCGAACGTCAATTTCCGGGGCTGACGACGCGGCTTGGTATAATCCGCGCCCAGCCTCGATCCGCAGGCGTTGTTTAGCGAAACCTCATGACCCCTCCGTCCCCCGCTGCCGCCTCCGCCGCGCCCTCTGCGGTACCGACCGACGCCGCCGCCCTGCCATCCCGCGCGATCGCGATGGGGCGGCGCGTGCTCGAAATCGAAGCGGCGGCGGTGGCCGCGCTGGCGCATCGACTGGAGGCGAATTTCAGCGCCGCCGTGGCGCTGATCCTGGCCTGTCGCGGTCGCGTGGTGGTCAGCGGCATCGGCAAGACCGGGCATATCGGGCGCAAACTCGCGGCGACCTTCGCCAGCACCGGCACGCCGTCGTATTTCGTCCATGCCGCCGAAGCGGTGCATGGCGATCTCGGCATGATTACGCGCGACGATATTTTGCTGGCGATCTCCAATTCCGGCGAGAACGTCGAGTTGATGACGATCGTCCCGCTCGTCAAACGTCAGGGCGGCAAGCTGATCGCGATCACCGGCAATGCGGCCTCGGCCTTGGCGCAAGAGGCCGATATCCATCTCGACGCCCATGTCGATCAAGAGGCCTGCCCCTTGAATCTCGCGCCGACCGCCAGCACCACGGCGGCCTTGGCGCTGGGCGACGCGCTCGCCGTGGCCTTGCTCGATGCGCGCGGTTTCGGGCCGGAGGACTTCGCGCGCTCGCATCCGGGCGGCGCTTTGGGGCGCAAACTGCTCACGCATGTCGGCGACGTAATGCGCAGCGACGTGCCGACGGTGAGCGAAGCGCTGTTGGTGCCCGCGGCCTTGAGCGCGATGACGCAGGGCGGCATGGGCATGGTGGTGGTGGTGGATGCGGCGGAGCAGATCGTCGGCATTTTCACCGACGGCGATTTGCGGCGCGCGATGGCGCAATACGGCGATCTGCGTCAAATGGCGGTCGGCGCGGCGATGACGCGCACGCCGCGCTTCATTCAGGCGAAAAAACTCGCGGTCGAGGCGGTGGAGATGATGGAATCGAACAAGATCAACCAATTGATCGTGCATGACGAGCACGGCAAGCTCTGCGGCGCCTTGAATATGCACGATTTGTTCCGCGCCAAGGTGGTCTGATGGCGAATCCGATCGCAAATGCAAGCGAACGCGCCGCGCGGCTGCGGTTGATGGGCTTCGATGTCGACGGCGTGATGACCGACGGAACCTTATATTTCAGTTCGCACGGCGACGAAATCAAGGCGTTTTCGAGCCTGGACGGCCATGGCCTGAAGATGCTGCAACGCGCCGGCGTCGAAGTCGTGATTATCAGCGGTCGCCGCTCGCGCGCCTTGGAATTGCGCGCGCAGAATCTCGGTATTGCCGAGCTGCATATGGGGGTCGAGGATAAGCGCGATTGCATCGAGCGACTGCTCGCGACGCGCGGCTGGACGCCGGCGCAGGCCGGCTATATGGGCGACGATGTGGTCGATCTGCCTATCCTGCGCGCCTGCGGCTTTTCGGCGACGGTGGCCGATGCGCATGCCGAGGTGATCGCGCGCGTCGATTATGTCGCCACGCGCGGCGGCGGTCGCGGCGCGGTGCGCGAAGTCTGCGATTTGATCGTGCGCGCCCAAGGACAGTGGGATCGCTTGATGGCTGACTATCTTTCGTGAAAGGCGCGGCGTCCTTGTTTCCGCTGGCGCTGGTGCTGTTGCTCGGTGGCTTGACCTTCTGGCTCAGTCAAGCGATTCGCTTCGAGGGTGCGCGTCCCTCGCAGCGTCACGATCCGGATTACATCGTCGAGCAACTCAAATTGCGGCGCTTCGACGCCCGCGGCAAGTTGCAGCATACCGTCATTGCGCGCAAGATGCTGCATTTTCCCGACGACGATGTCACCGAAGTCGAATCGCCTCACTTTATCCGGCATAGGCCGCCCGTGACCGAAGCCTTCGCGCAACGCGCCACGATCAGCAAGGACGGCAAGCGTATCGATCTGTTCGAAAAAGTGCGCATGGTGCGACAAAATCCCGGCAAATCGCCGCCGACGATATTTGAAACGAATTCGATACGGCTGTTTCCGGACGACGAACGCGCCGAAACGCGCGACGCCGTGACGATCACCCAAGGGAGCAGCACGCTGCGCGGTCACGGGCTGGAAGTGAACAACAAAACCGGGCGAACCGTACTGCATGGGCGGGTAAGCGGCACGTTCCAGCGCAAGCGCAAATAATCATAGACCATTCAGGGCGAACGAGATGAAACCGACGAGACATGGCATTTCCAAAGCATTTTTGTTCGCCGCGCTGCTGGCGACGCCGCCGGCGCAGGCCGAAAAGGCGGATCGCGACAAGCCGGTGAAGATCGAGGCGGATCGCGTTTCGGTCGACGACCTTAAAAAAGTCCAGGTGTTCGAAGGTAATGTGCAACTCAGCATGGGGACATTGACGCTACGCGCCGAACGCATCGTGGTGACTCAGGACGCCCAAGGCTACCAACGCGGCGTCGCCACGGGCAGCGCCGGCGCCTTACCGCGATTTCGCCAGAAACGCGAGGGCAGCGAAGAATTCATCGAAGGCGAGGCCGAACGCATCGAACATGACGCCAAGCTCGAAAAAACCGAATTCCACCATCGCGCCTGGATGAAAAGCGGCCTGGACGAAGTGCGCGGCAAATTCATCTCCTACGACGCCAAAAGCGAAAACTACGTCGTCTCCGGCGGCGCTACGCCGGGTACCGCCGGGCGGGCGAGCAGTGGCGGCGAACGCGTGCGCGCCATCATCCAACCCAAAAATCGCACTCCGGCGACCGACGCCGTAGCGCCCACATCCTCTTCATCGAAAGGGGCGACGACCCCAATTCCATCCCACCAGGAGAAAACCACGCCATGAGCGACTATAAAAATATCGTGACAGAAACCCGCGGCAAAGTCGGGCTAATTACCTTAAATCGTCCTAAGGTGTTGAATGCCTTGAATAATGAGCTTGTCGACGAACTCAGCGCCGCCTGCTTGGCCTTCGACGCCGACGAGGCTATCGGCTGTATCGTGATCGCCGGTTCGGAAAAAGCCTTCGCCGCCGGCGCCGATATCGGCGCGATGGCCGCGTGGAGCTTCATGGATATCTACAAATCGAGCTATTTCGTCGCCAATTGGGACAGCATCGCGCGCTGCCGCAAGCCGATTATCGCCGCCGTCTCGGGCTTCGTGCTCGGCGCAGGCTGCGAGCTGGCGATGATGTGCGACATGATTTTCGCCGCCGATAGCGCCAAATTCGCCCAGCCCGAAATCAAGCTCGGCGTCTTGCCGGGCGCCGGCGGCACGCAACGCCTGCCGCGCGCCGTCGGCAAGGGTAAAGCGATGGATTTGTGTTTGACCGGGCGCATGATGGACGCCGGCGAAGCCGAACGCGTCGGCCTAGTGGCGCGCGTCGTCGCCGCCGATAAGCTGCTCGACGAAGCCCTGACCGCCGCCGCAACCATCGCCGACTTCTCGCAGCCGGTGGTGATGATGATCAAGGAATCGGTCAATCGCGCCTTCGAATCGAGTTTGCAAGAAGGGCTGCTGTTCGAGCGCCGCACCTTCCATTCGGCCTTCGCACTCGCCGACCAGAAGGAAGGCATGACGGCCTTCGTCGAAAAACGCAAGCCGAACTTCAGCAATAAGTAAGCCATGAAAAGTCGGCGCTGGCGGGACGGCTTGGGACGAATCGGCGCGACCGCAATCTTCGTCGTCGTAAAAATTTCCCATGTTGATCGAATTTTCCATCAGTAATTTCCGTTCGTTCCGCGACAAGCAAACCTTGTCGATGGTCGCCGCGCCACGGCTGCGGCGACGCTAGAACGTGTTCTCGCCGGTGCTGACCGGCGAGAAATTTCCCGATTTATTGAAGGTGGCGGTGATTTACGGGCCGAACGCTTCGGGTAAAAGTAATTTGCTGAAGGCGTTCAATGTGTTGGGTCTGATGGCGAATCGCGAGCCGAGCGCGCGCGAAACGCCTTTGCCGCTATCGCCGTTTCGCTTCGATAGCGCGTTGGCGCATCAGCCCAGTCGATTCGAGGTGCACTTCATTCATGATGGCATAAGGTATCAGTTCGAATTGGCCGCAACGCCCGAACGGGTCGTTACGGAATGTTTGGTGGCTTACCCCCAAGGTCGGGAAACCTTGCTGTATCGACGCCAGCATACTGCGGAAGGCGAGAGCTATGCGTTCGGCGACACGCTGGAAGGCGGCGCGGAACTTCATCAGGCATGGCGAAGATTAACCGCTCCAAGAGTGTTGTTCATTGCTCAGGCAGTGGCGAACAGCAGCGAGGAAATGGGACAGTTGAGAGCGCCTTTCGTGTGGCTTAAGAGCGCCACTCTTCCCTTGTTGGATGGGATGAAAGAGGCAGCCGATGCTGCACAGGATTTAGCGCAGAATACCAATTTTGCAAATGAGATTGCAGCTTTCTTGCGCGAGGTGGATGTACCTGTCGTTAAAATTGAACGGGTCGGAACGTCGGTCAATCGCTTGATGGATGCTATTGGTATTAAGAAGACGATGTTGACCCACCAAACTGCATTGGGCGATGCCAACCTAAGTTACGAAGACGAATCCGAAGGCACCAAAAATTTAATCGGTTTTTGGTTGCCGTGGAGTATTAGATCGTCAAGATTCGATAGTCCGCGTTGCATTTTGATCGCCGACGAACTCGACAGTAGCCTACACCCGAACATAGTCGCCGCTTTGGTCGCCAAGCATATCCACGCCGAAGAGCCGTCCCAACTGATCTTCAGCACGCACAACACTCATCTGATGGACGCCAAGTTATTGCGGCGCGATCAATTCTGGATTACCGAACGGGATAGCAACGGCGCGACGCAGTTGCGCTCGATTCACGATTTTGCCGGGCGCGAGGGTGAGGATATCGAAAAACGATATTACGAAGGCCGTTATCGCGGCTTGCCGGTGTTGGCGGGACGTTGATCGTGGCGCGGCAACCGGCCTCGTTTGCTCGTCCTCAAGCGCGCTTCAAGCCGCAACCGCGCGTGCTGGTGTTATGTGAAGATCGTAAGTCGAGCTTGATCTATCTAAAGGAAGCGGTGCAACATTTTCGCGCCCAAGCGGTAGTCGAAGTCGTGCATTGCGGCAAGAACGATCCGAAAGGCATCGTTGCCGAGGCCGTGCGGCGGCAGCGCGCTTACGATCGGGTGTATTGCGCAATCGACCGGGATAGCGATGCGAAGTTCGACCAAGCCTTGTCGCAGGCGGTGGCGCATCCGAAGATCGATGTCGTCGTTTCGTATCCATGCTATGAATTCTGGTTACTGCTGCATTTTCGCCACTCGCGCAAACCGTATAGCCAGAGCGGAAAGTTCTCGGCGGCGGCGTACGCGGTTAAGGAGCTTTGCGCCGAAGACGGGATGGCGGGATACGACAAAGGCGATACGAATGGCTTGTTTCGTAAGCTGCTCGGCAGGCTGCCCGAGGCGCGACGCCGCGCGGTCGAGGTGTTGCAGGCTGCATTGAACGAGGGCGAAATGAATCCCAGCACGCGATTGCATGAGTTGATGGCGGCATTCGAATTGCTAGGGTCGCCGCAGCCGCTATAAAAGTCGGCGCTGGCGCGACGGATGGGGCGCAAGACCGACTAGGCGCTAAACTAGCGCCTGAAACGAAGACGATGCGAAAGCGATTCCAATCCACTACTTGACGACTGCCTATGGTTCCCCATCTGACGACTGCTTTGAACGGCCCCTTGTTGGCATTGGAGCGATGCTTTCTCGACAACGAAGCGCGCGTCGAGCGCTGGTTGCGCGCCGAGTGGCAAGAGCATACGCCGCCGTTTTACGCTTCGGTCGATCTGCGTAATGCCGGTTTCAAACTGGCGCCGGTCGACACCAATCTATTCCCTGGAGGATTCAATAATTTAAGTCCGGAATTCTTGCCGCTGTGCGTGCAGGCGGCGATGTCGGCGATCGAGAAAATCTGTCCCGACGCGTGCGGGGTGTTGTTGATTCCCGAGAATCATACGCGCAACCAGTTTTATCTGATGAATGTCGCCTATCTGGCCAGTTTGTTGCGGCATACCGGCTTGGAGGTGAGGATAGGTTCGTTGTTGCCGGATATCGTCGCGCCGACGACGCTCGACTTACCGGACGGTCAGCGTTTGTTATTGGAACCGCTGCGGCGCAACGGCGCACGTCTGGGCGTCGACGGCTTCGATCCCTGCGCGGTGCTGCTGAATAACGATCTTTCGGCGGGCGTGCCGGAGATGCTCAAGGGTTTGGACGAGCAGTTTCTGATTCCGCCGCTCTGGGCCGGATGGCATATGCGGCGCAAGTCGGCGCATTTTGCGGCGTATCGCGCAGTGGCGCAGCGCTTTGCCGCCGAACTCGACATCGATCCTTGGCTGATCGATCCGGAATTCGCCGTCTGCGGTCGGGTCAATTTTCAGGAGCGCACCGGCGAGGAATGTCTCGCGGCGAATGTCGATGCCTTATTGCGGCGCATCCGCGAAAAGTATCGCGAATACGAGATTCGTTCCGAACCGTTCGTCATCGTCAAGGCCGACGCGGGCACCTATGGCATGGGAATCATGACGGTGCGCGATGCGAGCGAAGTCAAGGGCTTGAATCGGCGCCAGCGCAATAAGATGGCGGTGGTCAAGGAAGGCTTGCAGGTCACCGAGGTGATGATTCAAGAAGGCGTGCCGACGGTGGAGCGCGTGGACGAAGGCACGGCGGAGCCGGTGGTGTATATGATCGACCGCTTCGTGGTCGGCGGTTTCTATCGCGTGAACACCGCGCGCGGCATCGACGAGAACTTGAATGCTCCGGGGATGCACTTTAAGCCGCTCGCGTTTGAAACCGGTTGCTGTTTGCCGAACCTGCGTTTGGAGCCGGATGCGCCGCCGAATCGTTTTTATGCGTATGGTGTGGTGGCGCGCTTGGCGTTGTTGGCGGCCTCGTTGGAGTTGGAGCGCGCGGCGCCGCAGCCATGAAGCTGGCGCTGATACTCGATCCTTTGGCCGATTTGCGGCCTTATAAGGATTCCAGCGTGGCGACGATGCGCGCGGCGGCGCGGCGCGGTCACGAAATCTGGACGATACGGCGCGAGGATCTGTTTTGGCGCGATGGCGCGGTATCCGCGCGCGCCTTGAAGATTCGTTTAACGACGGAAGATGCACCTTGGTTTATCGCCGAGGGCGAGGCGGCATCGCCGCTGACCGCCTTCGATGCGGTGTTGATGCGCCAGGATCCGCCGTTCGATGTCGAATACCTCGCGGCGACCTGGTTGCTCGAGCGCGCGGTGGCGGCGGGCGCGCGCATCTGGAACGATCCGTGCGCGATTCGCGATCATTCGGAGAAGGTGGCGATCGCCGAGTTCCACGACTATGCGCCGACCACGCTGATTGCGCGCACCGATCGCGAGATCGACGATTTTATCGACGAGTTGGGCGACGTTATCCTCAAACCGCTCGACGGCATGGGCGGCGCCGGCATCTTCCGCGTGCGGCGCGACGACCCGAATCGCCATGCGATCGTCGAAACGCTGACGCAGTGCGGGCGGCGCACGATCATGGCGCAGCGTTATCTGCCGGCGATTGCCGACGGCGATAAGCGTATCTTGCTGATTGGCGGCCAAGTCGTGCCGTACAGCTTGGCGCGACATGCCCGACCGGGCGAGACGCGCGCCAATCTGGCGGCGGGCGGTCAAGGCTTTGCGCAACCCTTGTCGGCGCGCGATCGACAGATCGCCGAGGCCCTGGCGCCGACGCTATGGGCGCGCGGTTTGTTGATCGTCGGCCTCGATGTGATCGGCGATTGCCTGACCGAAATCAACGTCACCAGCCCGACCTGTTTCGTCGAAATCGAACGACAAAGCGGTTTCGATGTGGCGGGTTTGTTGATCGATGTGCTGGAGCGAGAATGCGCACGCGATGGCGTTTCCTTGCGCTAGCCCTGCTGCTTTCTTTGCTGACGGCTTGCGGCGCGCCTGCGCCGTGGCGGCAGGAATCCTATGT
>DATETD010000373.1:0-5483 GCA_035283885.1 Rhodocyclaceae bacterium | reverse complement strand
CCGCCGATCCCCATCTGCAAGGTCGAACCGTACTCGACCAGGTCGGCCACCAACTCGCCGATGCGCGCCTCCACCGCCGTTTCGGGTTCGGCCTGATGCTCGATCAGTGGACGATCCGTGGCGATGAAGGCATGGATGCGGCGAAATTCGACCACATTATTACCATGGGTGCGCGGCATTTGCGTATTGATTTCGGCAATCACATAGCGCGCGGTTTCTGCGGCGGCTTTAGCGGCGTCACACGAGGTGCCTAACGAGCAGTAGCCATGCTTATCGGGTGGCGAGACCTGTATAACGGCAACATCGAGTTTGACCGCGCCGCTGTAGAACAGACGTGGAATATCGGAGAGAAAGATCGGCACATAGTCGGCGCGACCGTCGGCGATCGGTTGGCGCAAGGCGGCGCCCGTGAACAGCGAGGTGGAACGAAACTCTTCTTCGCGCCCCGGTTCGGCGAACGGCACCGGCCCGGCGGTATGCAGATGGTAAAGTTTGACATCGGTCAGATCGCGCCGCACGCATAGCGCCTCGATCAGCGGCGTCGGCGTAGCGCAAGCGCCATGAATGAAGATTTTATGACCGCTACGAATACATTCAACCGTATCCTCGGCGGAGGAAGCGTGCGATGACCAGTTTCTTGACATATTGAATACCATGTGGGAATGAAAAATCGTAACTCAGGCGCAGGTGCGGTTGCGGCCTGCGCGCTTGGCGGCGTAGAGTTGCGTATCGGCTTGCGCCACCAGTTCCATGACGGTGGTTTCGCTGGAAGCCGCGCAGGTCGCTACGCCGATGCTGACCGAAACGGTCGCCAGCGGCGCGTCCGGCGCGTGGGCGATATTCAGCGCCACGACCCGTTCGTTGAGCCGTTGCGCGATCTGCACGGCGCCGTCGCGTTCCGTTTCCGGCAAAATCACCGCGAATTCTTCGCCGCCATAGCGCGTGACGATATCCGCCGGACGCGCGACATTATGCGAAAGCGACGAGGCCACTTGCGCCAGGCAGAGATCGCCTAAGCCGTGGCCATAATGATCGTTGTAATGCTTGAAGTAGTCGATATCGATCATCAATAACGACAGCGCTTGTCCGACGCGACGGCAGCGGCGCAATTCGATGTCGATCGCCTCGTCGAAACGGCGCCGGTTGGCGATGCCGGTCAGGCTGTCGATATGCGCCAACTGTTCGAGCAAGTCGGCTTTCTGCTTCAATTTCAAGTGATTGCGCACGCGCGCGCGCACCACGGGTAGGTGGAACGGTTTGGCGATGTAATCGACCGCGCCCAGATTCAACCCGAGTTCCTCGTCCTCGTTACCGTCGCTGGCGGTGACGAATATGATCGGGATATTCTGCGTCCTCGGGTCGGCCTTGAGTTGACGGCAGACTTCGAAGCCGTCCATGCCCGGCATCATCACATCCAGCAAAATCAGATCCGGGGCGCTGTGGCGCACGATGCTCAACACATCCGCTCCGTTGGTGGCGACTTTGACGTGGTAGTCCTGCATCAAGGCTTCGGCCAATACCTGAATATTGGTCGGCACGTCGTCCACTACGAGGATTGAATGTTGTTTCAATAAATTCATTCGATGATCTTTCCTGGCAATCCCAGCTCCGCCAGCGATTGGGCGAGAGCGATTTTGGCTTGGGCGTAATCGTATCGTGAAATCGCCTCAAATAACCGCGAACTTGTCGGACTGTTTACGGTCGCCAGCACGGCGCGCAAGGCATTGATTTCCGCCGTCGCGATGAATGCGTTGTCATCGATGCGCGATTGTAGCATCAGCAGTGCATGCGCCAGTTCGGGCAGATCGACCGTAGCGACCGCGTTTGCCGCCTCGGCATCAACGGGCGCCGATTCCGCAGCGTCGGGTTTGAGTTGTCGTCGCAATGCGCCGAGCAATTCTTCGGGTTGCACCGGCTTGGCGACGAAATCGTTCATGCCCGCGTCCAGGCATTTCTGCCGATCGTGCTGCAACACGCCGGCGGTAAACGCGACGATGGGCAGCGTCGCCCAGTCCGGGTTGCGGCGTATCGCGCACGTTGCGGCAAAGCCGTCCATATGCGGCATCTGCAAATCCATTATGATCGCATCGAAGCTGCGCTGCGCCAGGAAGGCGAGCGCCTCGCACCCGTCATTGGCCACGGTCGTGGTTAAGCCTGCGCGTTGCAGTATCGAGCTTGCCACCATCTGATTGATAGGGTCGTCCTCGACCAGCAATATGCGCGCGCCGGCGATAGCCCTACCTAATGATGGGATATCGATCCCGTGCGTCGTTGGCGGCGAAAACGCGCAACTCGCGGCGGACGCCGCGTCCGGCACGACGAAATCGAGCGCGAAGCTGAAGCAGCTGCCGAGATCGGGCGTGCTGTCGACCTCGATATCGCCGCCCATCAATATCGCCAGGCGGCGCGAGATCGACAAACCCAGCCCGGTGCCGCCGAAACGGCGCGTAATCGAACCGTCGGCCTGGACGAAGGGCTGGAACAGCTTGGCTTGGGTGTCGCGATTCATGCCCACGCCGCTGTCGATCACGCTAAAGCGCACGCGGATCGGCGATGAGGTGGTGACGGCGCTCGAAAAGTCGGCGCTGGCGAGACGGCTAGGCACGCGTTCGACCGTGAGGCGGATCGCGCCGCGCTCGGTGAATTTCACCGCATTCGCCGCCAGATTGATCAAGACCTGCCCCAGGCGCTGGGCGTCGCCGAATAGGTGCGCAGGCAGTTCCGGGTCGATCTCGATGCGGAACTCCAGGCCCTTGGCGCTCGCTTGCGTGACGAACATGCCGCGCACCGTGTCCATCAGTTCGGCGAGCGAAAACTCGCGCGATTCGATCTGCAAGCGCCCGGCTTCGATTTTGGAATAATCGAGAATCTCGTTGATGATGCCGAGCAGCGAATTCGCCGAGCGCACCATCTGCTTCAGATAATCGCGCAAGGTCGAGTCGCCGGTTCGATCCAGCGCCAACTGCGCCAGGCCGATCACCGCGTTCATCGGTGTGCGAATCTCGTGGCTCATATTCGCGAGGAATTCGCTCTTGGCGCGATTGGCTTCTTCGGCCAGTTGCGTCGCCCGCTTCAGCGCCAGCTCCGCCGCATGGAAATGCGAAACGTCCTTGACCAGCACCATCAGATGCGGTTGTTCTTGCCGCGTAATCGGTACGAATTCGCAATCGATGGCGATTTCCTGTTCCCGTCGCCGCAAGCCGTGCGCCTGCTTGCGCACCGTCTTGCCGCCGTGCACCGCCTCCAAGGCCGCGTCGAGCAGTCCCAGGCTGCGCCATTGCGGCAACTGGCGGAAATTGCCGTTCCAGAAATTTTCGATATCGACATCGAAAATCGCCGCCATCGATTGATTCGCCATCACGCACGCGCCATCGGTATGGAATACCGCGATGCCGACCGGCGATTCGGCGATGATGCGTTCGTTGAAGTCGAGCAGCTCGGCCAGTTGCGTCTCCGCCTGATGCTGCGCCGTCACGTCCTGCACGATGCCGGTGGCGCTGATCGCCGTCTTGTCGTCTTCGAACAGAATATCGGCGCGCTGCTGCACCCATAATACCTCGTCATCGACGACGATGCGATGGCCGACGTCGAACGCCCGGCCGCGCAACGCCGCCTTGAACTCGGCGAGCACCATCTCGCGGTCGTCGGGATGGATGCTGTCGGCAAAACGCGCCATCGTCATCGGCGTGCCGGGCGGGATGCCGAAAATCCGATACGCCTCCGCCGACCATTCGATGCTGTCGCGGCGGAAATCGATATACCAACTGCCCAATCGCGCCACCGACTGCGCTTTTTTCAGCAAACCTTCGCTACGGCGCAAGCTCTCTTCGGCGCGCAGCCGATCGTTGATATCGCGCATCAGCAGCAACACGCCATCGATGCCCGGCGTAGCGAAATGCGCCGCGGCAGTCGCCTCGACATAGGTCCAGGTCTTGGCGACGGTGCTTAAACGGAAACGAATCCGCTGCACGCCAACCGCGTCGCTACGGCTAGCGTCGCCGAGCAGATTCCAGGCCTCTTCGACTTCGGCATGGTCGCCGCGATGCACCAAATTGCGAAAATGCATACCGACCGCGTTTTTAGGCTCGAAGCCGGTCAGCTTGCGCACCGACGGGCTGGCGTAACGCACGCGACCGTCGCGGTCGAAAATCACGATAACGTCGTCGAGATTCTCCACCAGCGCGGCGAAGCGCGCTTCGTCGGCGCGTTGTTGGCGTCGCAAGGCCAGCGAATACGCCAAGGTAAACGCGGCGATCGCGACGAAGGCCAGTAAGCGCAGCAGCGCATTGCGCTTCCAGCGCGCGGTAATTTCATCGACATCGCGCGAAATCGCCACCGTCAGATAGTCGGGTCGCAAGCGGCGCATCACCGTGATCCGATCGACGCCGTCGCCGGCGGCGACATGGCGATGGCGGGTTTCGACCCGGTTGGCGGCGATATGTTCGGAGAATGTCGCGTCCTGCGTCAGATTCAGACCGATCAAATTGTCGGGCGTAGGGAAGCGGTATAAAACGTCGCCATCGACGAAGATCAGCGAAACGATGCCGGTATCTTTCGGCGCGACCGCCGCCAGGATATCGGCAAAAATTTTCAGTTGTATTCCGGCCACCACCACGCCGAGTAAGCCGCCCTGCTCGTCGCGCACCGCGCGCGACAGCGTCACGACGTAATCGCCGCCGGTCGAAACGAAAGGCTTGTTGATCAACAACTGGGTGTCGCCCAAGGGAGCGCGCGCGTGCCGGGCGTAATAGTCGCGCTCCGTCGCATTGAAACCGACGCGCACCCGCGGCGAAGTCGCCGCCTCGATGATCCCTTCCGCATTGACGGAATATAATGCGGTCATCTCCGGAATGCGCCCGATTTGCGCTTCCAGATCGAGTTGAAACGCCGCGCCGTCGCCGTCGCCCTGCGATTTGCGCTTATCGACCAGCCCGCGCAGCAGCAGATCGACATTGCGTATCGTGCCCGAAAGCTGCGCCTCGGCCAATTGGCTGCGCGCGCTCAACATCAGGTATTCGTCGGCGAAGCTGTCGCGATATTCCGTGCGCGTGATCCAGCCGAGCAAGGCCGCCACCAGCACCACCACCGCGAGCGCCATCTTGTTCAGCGGCGAAATCCACGGCGGGCCGGACAAGCGATCGGGTTTATGGTCGGGCGAAGCGGTACGAAGAGGAGGCATAAAGGATGCCGATTCCGGCGAGCCACCCTAAGAGTCGTCGCAGCGTTCGGTCGATGGGGGGCGAAAGAGCGGTATTTTACTCGAATATCAAGTTCATCGAACAAAGGAGGAATCGTTCGCCGAGCAGGCTTTCCGCTATTCTATCAACCGCATGGCGCAGTGTTTAGGATATGGCCGAAAATAAATTCCCGATTTGGACACGTGCGGCGGGATGCGATGCAAGGCGTGAGGAGGCGCCATAACGAGTTATGGCAACGACGAACAACGCCGCAGCGCGCCCGCCCCACGTGGAACAAATCGGGAA
>DATETD010000372.1:0-7081 GCA_035283885.1 Rhodocyclaceae bacterium | reverse complement strand
CGTCGCGCAATCGTCATTGACCGGCTCGTGGTTCTGCACGAAAGGCCCGCGCTTTTCCATGTGACAGCTATAACAAGTCTCGTTGGTGCTGTCGTGCTTCATCAGCTTCGGCCCGACCGAGCCATGCGAGTTATGGCAATCCGAGCAGGCGACTTTGCCTTCGAGGATAGGGTGATGGGATGGCTTGCTCGCCTGGGCGCGTTGTTCTTTGTGGCAAGCGAAACACACGGCGGGCTGAGTCAGCTTGTCGCGCACCTTGTCTTTGGCGGCATGGACCTGATGGCAGGCGTTGCAGGACACGTCGCGCGTCTGGTGCGCGCTGCCGACCCAGTGCGAGCGCGGTGAGTCCTTGCCGTGACAGGTCAAGCAGGTATCGCTGCGCGCATCGGCGGAAGCGGTGGTGTTTTTACGAAAACTGCGATCCACTTTGGGCGGCTTGTCGCTGCCCTTATGATTCAGGTGCTTCTCGCTCTCGCCATGGCAATCGATACAGGTCGGCGTGCGGCTGTCCGCCGTCGCGCCGTGCTTGGTTTTGCCGATGGAAAGCACTTGCGGATTCAATTCCAACATGGTGGCCGCGCCGGTCGGCTCGTCGGCCTCGTCGTGACATCCCGTGCATTTCGCATCGCCTTTGAGAATCAGATCCTTCGCCGCCGGTTTGGCGGATTTGGTGGTTTGGGCGGCGGGCGGGTCTTCCGCCCGCGCAACGGAGCTCAGACTCAGAATAAAGGCCAACACGACCGATACGGCCAACGCATGTCGTAAAAATTTCATCGATTTACTTTTCCCCTGAATTACGCATTTTTACGAAGAGGCGTCGATGCGCCACCGATATTTCGATCGCACGCGATGGCGATTAGCGCGACAAAATCCAGTCCGCAAGATTTTTAAGTTCCTTGGGATCTTTGGTGTCGATGATCTTGTGATCCTCTTCCGTGCCGTCCTCAAGCTTGACCTTGGACGCGGTGGTCATATTTTTGATCGCCTTATCCTGGCCCTCGGGTTTGCCTTTGTATTTTTCGGCGATCTTCTTGTACGACGGGCCTTTCTTGGTCTTGTCGATTGCATGGCATTTGAAGCAATCGTTCCTCTTCGCCAAAGCCTTGGCGGCGGCCTCGTCCACCGCCGCGCGCGCCGTGGTGACGGTCGTCAGCGCCAAAATCGCGGAACTTGCCAGCAGTGCAGCACATCTATTGTTCATCGAAAATTCTCCTTATTCACGATAAAAACCTCAGCCTGCGCAAACAACGCCACGCGCAACGGATCAGGTCGAAGCACCCGCATCATTGCACAGATTTTTGCTGACGACACATCGCGGAACATGGATATCCAATTTTTTCTCCATGCCAGACGCTAGCTTCCCCCGTCCGTCCCGCCAGCGCCGACTTTTACGCCTCCCCGTCCTGCGCAAGCGGCGGCGAGAAACGTTTATAACGTTCGCGGTAATGGCTGGGGCTAAGGCCGGTCTTCTCCTTGAATAGCCGCGAAAACGAGCTGACGTCTTCGTAGCCGACTTGGTGGGCGATGGCTTCGATGCCGATCGGGCGGGTTTCGATCAACTTGCAGGCGCGCTCCAGTCGCACCGCTTGGGTATAGGCGAGCGGGGTTTCGCCGCTGGCTTTTTTGAAGCGGCGGATCAAGGTGCGCACCGATAAGCCATGGCCTTGCGCCAGACTGTCGAGCGAAAACGATTCGCTCGCATGCTGGTCGATCCAATGCTGCACCGCCAGGATGGCGGCGTCGCCGTGCTGTTTGCGCGCATCGAGCGGCGAATAGCTGAATTGGCTCTTACGCCCCATATCGATGACGAAGGATTTGGCGGTTTCGACGGCGGCTTCATGACCGCAAAAGCGTTCGACTAGGTACAGGCCGAGATCGAACCAGGCGTGGCCGCCGCCCGCGCAGAGGATATTGTCGCAATGGGTCATCATCTGCTCGGGTTTTAGCCGCACCTTAGGGTAGCGTTGGCGGAAGATATCGGCAAATCCCCAATGCGTGGTCGCCTCCTTGCCGTCGAGCAAGCCGGCTTCGGCGAGGAAGAACACGCCGGTGCAATTGCCGGCGATCAGGGTGCGCGCGCGGTCGATCTGCTGCAAATAGTCGACGATACGCGGATTAAGTTCCAAGGTGCGCGCCAGGTTGCCGCCTATGGTCGGCACGATAAGCACATCGGGCGGCGGCAAGGCGTCGAGCGCACCGTGCGGCAGCAGTTGCAAACGATTGATGCAGCAGATCGCCCGACCGTCGGCAGAGGCGACGGTGACGCGAAAACGCGGCGTCGCGGCGTGTCGATGGATGCGATTCCAGGTGACGCCGCTCAAGGTCAGCAAGTCGTTCAAGCCGAGAATTGCCGTGCCTAATGCATAATCGAAGCCGACGATCGCGATTTCGAACATAGCTTGCCTCGTTCAAGTAATTTTCTGGGTGGCGCTATTGGCCGACTTTATGGCAATTCTGCCAATTCACAGCGTCGATGGCAAGTGCGATGATGCATGCCTGTCTTTTTGCTAGAGGTGATCGCATGGCGCAATTGATCGATCGACAAGATCTCTCGTTTCTGTTGTACGACGTATTGGATGTAAGCGACTTATGCCAACGCCCACGTTTCGCCGAGCACACGCGCGAGGTGTTCGATGCGGTGATCGATTCGTCGATCAAGCTCGCCGAGCGCTATTTCGCGCCGCATAACGCCAAGGCCGACGAGCACGAGCCAAGCTTCGACGGTCAGCGCGTCACGATGATTCCCGAGGTCAAAGAGGCATTGACGCATTACGCGCAAGCCGGCTTGATCGCCGCGCGCTACGACGTTGAACTCGGCGGCATGCAATTGCCGACCGTGGTGCATAGCGCCTCGCAGGCGGTGTTCACCGCCGCCAATCCGTCCACGGTGGCCTATCCCTTCCTCACCGGCGCGGCGGCGAATCTGATCCAGGCGTTCGCATCCGAGGAATTGAAAGCGCGCTTTCTGCCGCCGATGCTGGATGGGCGCTTCTTCGGCACCATGGCCTTGACCGAACCCGGCGTCGGCTCCTCGCTCGGCGATCTGCGCACCGCCGCCGAGCCGGCGGCGGATGGAACCTATCGCGTCAAGGGACAAAAGATGTTCATCTCGGGCGGCGACCAGGACATCAGCGAAAACATCGTCCATCTGGTGCTGGCGCGCATCAAAGGCGCGCCGATCGGCGTCAAGGGTATCTCTCTGTTTCTCGTACCCAAGTTCTTGATCGATACGCACGGTCAATCCGTGAGGCGTAACGATGTGGCGCTGGCCGGCTTGTTGCACAAGATGGGCTATCGCGGCACGACCTCGACGGTGCTGAATTTCGGCGAGCGCGACGACTGCGTCGGCTATCTGATCGGCGAGGCGCATCAAGGCTTGAGTTATATGTTCAAGATGATGAACGAAGCGCGCATCGGCGTCGGCCTAGGCGCGGCGGCGATCGGCTATCGCGGCTATCTGGAATCGCTCGCCTATGCGCGCGAACGTCCGCAAGGCCGGCTGCCGTCGAATCGCGATGCGAGCAGTCCGCCGGCGATGCTGATCGAGCATGCCGATATCCGCCGCATGTTGTTGGCGCAAAAGGCGTTTGTCGAGGGCGGGCTGCATCTGTGTTTATATGCAGCGCGATTGATCGACGAACTCGACACCGCCACGACGCCCGAAGAGCGCGCGATGCTCGGCAATTTGCTCGACTTGTTGACGCCAGTGGTCAAAGCCTGGCCGTCGCATTACGGCCCCAAGGCCAACGATCTGGCGATTCAAATCCTCGGCGGCGCGGGCTATACGCGCGACTACCCGGTCGAGCAGTGCTATCGCGACAACCGACTGAATCCTATCCACGAAGGCGCCAACGGCATCCAGGCGCTCGATCTGCTCGGGCGCAAGCTATGGCAAAACCGCAGCCAGGGTTTGCAAACGCTGATGCAGCGCATCCAGGCGACCGTGAGCGCGGCGCGGCAACAGGCGGAACTGGCGCCCTTGCTCGACGAATTCGATAAGGCGCTGACGCTGACGCAACAACTCACCGCACAACTCGGCCAGGCGCTGACGACGCAAGGCCCCGACCGGACTTTAGCCAACGCGGCGCTATACCTCGATCTGTTCGGCAAGCTGGTCGTCGCCTGGCTGTGGCTGCAACAAGCCGTGGTCGCCGGGCGTTTATTGGCGCAGAATGACCCGCGCCAGGCGTTTTTGCGCGGCAAACAACACGCGGCGCGCTATTTCATTCGCTGGGAATTGCCGAAAATCCACCATCAGGCCGCGTTGCTGTCGCAACTCGACGCGACCTGTCTCGACATGCAAGACGAGTGGTTTTAATTTACTCTATCATTTTTCAAGGAGAGATCATGTCCGCAACCGCAGCCGAAGCTTTGCAAATCGAACGTCACGGCCATTGCCTGACGATGCGCTTCAACCGCCCGGAAAAGATGAACGCGTTTTCGCCCGAGATGTACCATCGCTTGGCGCAAGCGTATTACCTGCTCGAACACGACGGCGAATTGCGCTGCGGTCTACTGTGCGCGGCGGGGCCGAACTTCACCTCGGGACTGGAACTCGATAAATGGGCGCCGATCTTCGCCGCAGGCCATATGCCGACGCTGAACGAAGGCGAACTCGACCCGTTCGGTCTGACCGGGCCGCGCCTGTCCAAACCCATCGTGATGGCGGCGCAAGGCTATTGCTACACCGTCGGCATGGAATTGATGCTCAACACCGACCTACGCGTCGTGACCGAAGATATCAAACTGGCGCAGATCGAAGTCAAACGCGGCATCTATCCGTGCGGCGGCGCGACGATACGCTTGCAGGAAGAAATCGGCTGGGCGAACGCACAACGCTATCTGATGACAGGCGATACCATTACCGCCGCCGAAGCCTATCGCATGGGGCTAGTGCAGGCGGTGGTCGACGCCGAGCAATTGATGCCGACCGCCGAAGCCTGGCTGCAAAAAATCGTAGCCGCCGCGCCGCTCGGCGTACAAGCCAGCCTGCGCTCCTCGCGCCATGCGCGCCTGCACGGCGAACGCGCCGCCACCGAGACGCTATTCGACGATATGATATCGGTAATGCAAAGCGAGGACGCCAAGGAAGGCGTCGCTTCGTTTATGGAGCGTCGCGCTGCGCGGTTCGTCGGACGCTGATCCAAGTTCGTCCGGCATTCCGTATAGAATCGATTAGGCGCTGGAAAGTCGGCGCTGGCGCGACGGTATGGATGCTACGCGCCTTTCCAGCTATAAATATCGATCGACGACTGGGGACTCTTTTATGCAAGCCATCCGCTATGAAGCGAAAGTTGCCGAAGACCATGTATTGCATGTGCCTACGCCCGAATTGCCGGCAGGAACGCTTGCCGAAGTGATCGTACTAGTGCGCCAACGGCCTCGCCAAGCCCATGCGGAGATCACCGAATTATTCGGTAAATTTCCGCGCTTCGCCACATTGGATGCGGTGAATGCTTACATGGACGATTTGCGGGAAGACCGCTGATGTGGTCGGCGGATGCGATTATCGGGCGCACGGTCTATTTAGACGCCAATGTGTTTATCTATGCCTTCGAAAGCACATTGGCGCTCTCCGATTCTTTGCTCCCGTTAAAAGCCGTGTTCCAACATTTTCAGCAGAATCGCGCTTGGGCGCGCACTAGTTCGATTACGCGCGCCGAAGTGTTGGTGCATCCCTTACGCCAAAACAACTTGGATCTCGCCAATTTATATCGCTCGCTTTTATCCGGCGTGGGGTTGATCGGCATGGATGCGGTGAGTTTGTCGGTGATCGACAGCGCGGCGTCCTTGCGGGCGCAGTACGGATTACGTTTGGCGGATGCGCTGCATATCGCCAGCGCCATCGAATCGGGCTGCGACGCCGTTCTAACAGCCGACAAGCGTATGGCGGCATGCCGCCCTTCGATCGATTTTTTACTGCTCGACGAACTGCTGTAATGCAATTTTATTATGAATAATTTTCACCCCCCCGACTGGCTAAAGAACCGTCATATTCAATCGTTTCTGGCGAGTTCGGGCGTGCGTCGCCCCGCAATTCGGCGGCGTGCGCGCGCCTTGCTCGCGGCGCAGCAGCCCGTGGTGCTCGACGCTGGGCACGACGTGCGCTTGCATGGCCTGATTTCGCGCCATGCCGATGCGCCGAACTATGAGCGGCGCGGTTTGGTGGTATTGATACACGGCTGGGAAGGCAGCGCCGAATCGACCTATCTGCTGTCGGCCTCGGCCAGCTTGTTCACTGCGGGATTCGATATCTTTCGGCTGCATTTGCGCGACCATGGCCCTAGCCACGAGCTTAACCGCGAAGTGTTCCAGGCCGCGCGCTTGCATGAAGTGACGATGGCGGTCAAAGCCGCCTGCGAGCGTTATTCGACCACCGGACGCAATTATCTGGTCGGCTTTTCGCTCGGCGGCAATTTCGTGCTGCGCCTCGCAGCCAACGCCGTCGACGAAGGTTTGGCGTTATGCCAAGCCGTCGCGGTCAGTCCGGTGTTGCTGCCGGTCAAAACCATGGCGCGCATGGAAAGCGGCCCGGCGGTCTATCATAAATATTTCGTCAACAAGTGGCTGAAATCGCTAGCTAAAAAGAGCCGCGCGTTTCCCGAGCTGCTGGATATCGGCAAGATCGGAAAAATGCGCTCGCTGGCCGCGCTGACCGACTATCTGGTCGAACATCATACCGAGTTCGACAATGCGGAGCATTATCTCAACAGCTATGCGCTGACGCCGGAACTGCTGCAGCGCATCCACTGCCATACGCATATTATCGCCGCCGCCGACGATCCGGTGATTCCCGCCGAGGACTTTGCGGGAGTTCCGCTGACCGAGTTTCTCGACGTGCGGGTGCTGCCGTATGGCGGCCATTGCGGCTTCATCGACAGCGTGTTCTCGCCGGGCTGGGTCGATAAAGAATTACTCCGACTTTTCATGCAGTAAACCCTCAAGGAAACCTATGAGCTATACCCTCGATTTAACGGGCCGCGTCGCCCTCGTTACCGGCGCATCCAGCGGCCTGGGCGCGCAATTCGCGCGCACGCTGTCCCAAGCCGGCGCCGCCGTCGTATTGGCCGCACGCCGCGTC
>DATETD010000371.1:0-3420 GCA_035283885.1 Rhodocyclaceae bacterium | reverse complement strand
CGAATTCGATATCGCGTTGCGCACGCTGACGACGCCCGCCGACCGATCGGACGAAAGCAGCCTAGCCTGGGCGCAGCGGACATTCCGAACGACGCCCAACGTCGTCGGCGGAACCGAAGAAATCCCTTACCTATTCGGCAGTTGCGGCTCGCTACGCGCTAACCCGCCGGGCGCGCTAGGCTATGCCTTTCCCGGTCATACGCTCGCCGTGCTCGACTCGCAGCGCCAGCCCTGCACCAATGGCATAAGCGGCGCAAGCGGCGAACTGTCGTTGCAAGAACACGATGCGGATTCGGTTCACCCAGGTTTGTCCGTCGCATGCCATAATCGTCGGCACGCCAACGATGGCAGCGGCTGGCGTCCCACCGGCATTCGCGCCCATATGGACGACGAGCGCATTATCTGGCCAGAATCCACCCCATCGACAGCACCTAGATCGCCATGACGACTATCTCACCCGACAACGAACGCCGCATTGACCCGGATCTGCGCGAACTTTTTATCGAAGCCTACGACATTATTCGACCGTTCTTCGATCAAGCCACTATGTGGGCCGGCCAACCACATGAACACTTGGCGTTTATGGCCTTGCACGAACGTTTCCCGCAGATGTCGGGCGAACAAGTGTTCATCATCGTCAGCGCCGCGCGGCGGGTATTCGATACGGGCCGCAAACCCGCGTCTTGATCCTAGAAAAAACAGTCGTCCACGAAATACACGAAAAGCACGAAAAGAACCAAAGATATGCCCGCTTATGGCTCGCCACCCGTCGAATGAGCGAACTGCCGACGCAACAGCTTGTTTTTGTTCGTGTCTTTCGTGCTTTTCGTGGATAAAAAAGGTTTTTAAGTCGATGCACCCCGGCGATTAGTCGAGCGTTAGCGCCACGAACATTTTGCGGTTCTGCCGCAGGATCTGCAACGCCAAGCGCTTTTCTCCGCCGGTCGTCAGTTCGCGCAATCGTCGCACGCTGCCGACTTTCTCGCCGTTGACTGCCAGAATCGCATCGCCCGGTCGTATCCCCGCGCGCGCCGCCGCGCCTTCTGCGACATCGGTCACCATCAAGCCCTCCGCAACATCCGCGTGCTGCAACTCTTCGGGCGTCAGCGGACGCAGCGCCAAGCCCAGCGGCGTCGAGCCGTCGCCATCGGATAGCCCCTTAGCCGCCGACGCCGTCAGTTCGCCGACATTCATCTCTATCGTTTTGACGGCGCCTTTACGCCAAATCTCCAAGCGTGCGGACGAACCCGGACGCACATCGGCCACCAGAGGCGGCAATTCCGACGAGCGCCCCACGTCTTTGCCGTTGAATTTCAAAATCACATCGCCCGCGAGTATCCCGGCGCGCTCGGCAGGACTGCCCTTTTCGACCGAACTCACGAGTGCTCCGGTCGGTTTGTTCAAGCCGAACGAATCCGCCAAGGCCTGATCGACTTCCTGAATCATGACGCCTAAGCGACCGCGGCTGACTTTGCCATGGTCGAGCAGTTGCTGCTCCACCTTGATCGCCACCTCGATCGGAATCGCAAACGACAAGCCCTGATAACCGCCGCTACGGCTGTAGATCTGCGAATTGATGCCAATCACCTCGCCCTTCATATTGAACAACGGCCCGCCGGAATTGCCCGGATTCACCGCCACATCGGTTTGCAAAAACGGCACATAGCCCTCGTCGGGGAACGAGCGCGATTTGGCCGAAATAATGCCGGCAGTCACGGTGTTCTCGAAACCGAACGGCGCGCCTATCGCCACCACCCATTCGCCGACGCGCGCCTGTTCGGCGCTGCCGATGCGCACCGTCGGCAAGCCGCTCGCATCGATTTTGAGCACCGCGACATCGGTCGGCTTATCGATGCCGACCACTTTCGCCTTGAATTCGCGCTTGTCGGCCAGTTTGACGATCACCTCTTTCGCATCGTCCACCACATGGGCATTGGTCAGAATCACCCCGTCCGCACGCACGATAAACCCCGAACCCAAGCCATGGCGCGGCTCCTCGCCGCGTGGCGTCGGCATCTGGAAACGGCGGAACAATTCATAAAACGGATCGTCCGGCTGCAAGCCCGGAAAACCCGGCACGCCCTGACGCGTCTCGGCGCGCTGCGAACCGCTGACGCTGATATTCACCACGGCCTTTCCTTGTTGCGCCGCGATATCGGCAAAATCGCCGCCGGAACCTGCGCGCGACGGCGCTTCGACCGGGGGCGCTTCGACCGTCGCCGGTGGCGATGCGGTCTGCAAGGACGCATAGCTGAAGCCGCCGATCAGAATCAGCGCAATCGACGCCACCGGAATGGAACGGGAAATGGGTTGAATCAACTGTTTGAATTTCATCGGAATCCTCGTGTCGACACTCTAAAATAAACCGCTACGGCGCACAACATATGGGCGCAGGATCGGCGTTTCAAGGGCAGGACTTGAAGCCGGACGCCACGCACCCATCTACGCGAAGAATCCTGGAAAAGGCAGTTGTCCACGAAAAACACTAAAAGCACGAAAATAATCGATGACATGCCTGCTTTTTGGCGATCGTCCGATGGCTGAATAAGCTCAAAGTTCAACGCCTTGTTTTTGTTCGTGTCTTTTGTGTTTTTCGTGGACGGAAGAGGTTTTTAGGATAATTTCCACATAATGACAACGAGGTATCTCATGACTATGCGCTGGACGCTCGCAATCGCGATATATGCACTATTAATTTCAACTCCCACCTTCGCCGCCGATAAACCCGGTATGCCGCGCACGGTCGCGCCGCGCGGCAGCCTGACCGTCGAAGAAAAAGCCACCATCGACCTGTTCGAAAAATCGCGCGCCTCGGTGGTGTTCATCACCACGCGCGAAAGCGTACAGGACTTCTGGACGCGCAATGTCTTTTCCGTGCCGCGCGGCACCGGCTCGGGCTTTATTTGGGACGAAGCCGGGCATATCGTCACCAATTACCATGTAATCGAAGGCGCCAGCGAAGCGACGGTCAAACTGGCCGACGGCAGCGATCACAAAGCCAGCTTGGTCGGCGCCAGTCCCGCCCACGATATTGCCGTATTACGCATCGGCGTCGGCGCAAAACGACCGCCGCCGGTCACGATGGGCAGCAGCGCGGATCTTAAAGTCGGCCAAAAGGTCTACGCCATCGGCAATCCCTTCGGCCTGGACTGGACGCTGACCGACGGCATCGTCTCCGCATTGGATCGCTCCTTGAGCGGCGAGCGCGGCAGAATCATAGAGCATCTGATTCAAACCAACGCCGCCATCAATCCCGGCAACTCAGGCGGGCCGCTGCTGGATTCCGCCGGTCGCCTGATCGGCATCAACACCGCCATCTACAGCCCCAGCGGCGCCAGCGCCGGCATTGGCTTCGCCGTTCCCGCAGACACCGTCAACCGCGTCGTGCCGCAGCTCGTGCGTAACGGCAAATATATCCGG
>DATETD010000370.1:0-2495 GCA_035283885.1 Rhodocyclaceae bacterium | reverse complement strand
CCCCGCCACATTCACCGCCTCCAATGGCGACATCGCCGCCATCGTCGCCGAAACGGACTGAGCCACGACCGGAGACATGAACAGCATCGCCCAAACCATCAATACAACGCGTAACATCGAAACTCCTCCATCGTAGCGCATGCGATTAAAACACCGGCACGCCCAGGGTTTGCAAGGCGCGGTTCAACTGCAAAGACGCCTTTTCCATCCGCGTCACCGCCCCGGCGTAATCGCCCGACTGCGCCAGAGTCGCTGCGCCATCTTTGAGCTTGACGCCTTCGCCCACCGATTCCCTGACCTGACGCAGCACCTCGCCTTCGGCGCGCCGCTCGGCGATCGTCATCTCCACCAGAATCTCGTTGCTACGGAAACGCCGCAACTCATAGGCATACTCGTCCGCCGGCGTATCGAATTTCAGACTCATGATTACGGTTTGACCGGCGCGCAAGCGGCTCAAACCTTCGACCGCCAACTTATAGGCTTCGGCCAGTTTTTTATTGGCCTCGCCCAAGCGCCCGGCGGTTTCCAGCCGCTTCGCTTCGGCGCTCAAGACATCGAGGCGCGCCAGCAGTTCCTTGGCGCTCGCGCCGCCGCTTGGGTCGCGCAGTCGCTCCTCAAGCGACGCACGGTAGGTCGCCACCTGTTCGCCAAGATCGCGCAAGCTGTCGCGCAAAGCGCTTTCCGCCATATCGCCGCCGCCCGCGTTCAAACGCGCCGAAATCGCCGCAATCGATTTCAGCGCCTCGTTCAACTGCTGCTCCGCCCGATCCGCTTGGTTCGACGCCAAGGCCTGCTTGGCCGCTGCCAACGCCTGACGGCTTTTCTCGACCAAAGCCACGGCTTCCGCTCCGTTAGGCGTCGCATTTCCCGCCGCCAGCGCGCGCGCCGCCGACGAGCCGATCAAGGTTTCCACCAGCCGCAATTTCTGCGTCAACAATGGCTTACGCTGGTCGATCTCCTTTTCGCCGGCCAGCCCCCACGGCGAAAACAGCGCCGCCAGCAGCGCTATCAGCACAGTCGAATAATTGCGCGCCTTTTTCATCGAGCGAAACATAAAAATCCCTCTATTGGCAAATCAAGTCTCCCTTGCCGCATCGCACGCGCCGGAAGACTGCCGATTTAACACCATTTTCGCATCGCATTGCGCGACGGCTCTCACACAATTTCTTCCGTCCATTTTCGCCGCATATAAGGCCGAATCCGCCGCCGACACCAAGCGCTCATACCGATCCGCATCGCGCGGAAAACTCGCCAAGCCGATGCTCAAGGTCACCGCGAACTGCCGGTCATCCGCCTCAATAGACAAGCGCTCGACATCGCATCGAATACGTTCCGCTATCGGCAAGGCCTCTTCCAGATCGACCTGCGGCAAAATAATCGCGAATTCCTCGCCGCCGTAACGCGCCACGCGGTCTTCGGGTCGCACGCTATCGCGCAATACGCGCGCCACGCTGCGCAAAGCCTCGTCGCCCGCACGATGACCGTAAGTGTCGTTGACCTGTTTGAAGTGGTCGAGATCCAACATCAGCAAGGTCAATGCCGACTGACGGCGGCGGCAATCGTCGAGATGAAATTCGAGCGCACGATAAAACGCCGCCTGATGCGACAAGCCCGTCAAGGAATCGAGCTGCGACTGGAGAAAAAAACCATCCCGTTCGCGCTCGACGAGGTTCAGGCGATCATAGACGCGATCGATCGTCCGCGAAAACCAATACACCAGCACTCCCCATGCCAGCACTATGCCGCCGATCAGCAGCGCCAGAGCCTGCCGATCCGTAGCGCGAATCTCGGTCGCATCGGTCAAAATCACAGTGTAACCGACACCTTGCCCGTTCATATCGAGCAGCGGCGCCTTGTCGAAACCGATGATGCGACTATCCTGCGTCTCGGCATAGATCATCCCCTCGTCGCCGATCTCGCCTTTGGACAAGGGATGATAATTCAATAGACTCGCATCAGCGCCATGCGTCTTTCCCGTCAGCACAAAGCGCGGGAAACGATCCCAATCCGGCATGCGCCCGATCATGCGCATGCCCTCCTCCCACTTCAAGCGATTCAGCCGATTTTTCTCGACCAACACCAGAATATCCAGATCCGTCAATTCGTGCAGGCGCGCCAAGGTCTTGTCGATCTCCATCCCCAATTCGAGATACCCCAGCAGGCGCCGACGTTCGTCATACCACGGCGTCACTACCCGCAACGTAAACAAGCCCAAGGCGCCCAACTCCAGCCCTGAGCTGAGCTTGCCGGTACGCTCGGCCTCCAGCGCCGTGCTGCGCTCGACGATATCGCCGAAACGCAGCGGATGATGCGTGCGCAAAAAAATCTCGCGCTGCGGGGTCATGAAATAAAGATGAGTGACGTTATGCCGCTGCTTGAGTTGCTCGAAGGTGTCTGCGGTCGCCGCCAGCAAAGCGGCGCGATCGCGCCGTACAAAGATAGTTTGCAAGGATTCGTCGCGCCGCAGCACCGACAACAACGCCGTCAATTTGTCG
>DATETD010000369.1:0-9554 GCA_035283885.1 Rhodocyclaceae bacterium | reverse complement strand
CCCTGCTGATCGTCGATGATGAGGTAAGCATTCTCTCTGCGCTCAAGCGCATGTTGCGCCATGAGGGCTATGAAGTGCTCACCGCCGGCAGCGCCACCGAAGGTTTGGCGTTGCTGTCCAAGCATCGGGTGCAAGTAATCGTGTCCGATCAACGGATGCCCGAAATGAGCGGCAGCGAATTCCTCTCGCGCGTTAGAGTTATCTATCCGGAAACCATTCGGATAATGTTATCCGGGTTTTCGGACATTTCCGCGATAACCGATTCGATCAATAAGGGCGCCATCTATCGTTATCTAAGCAAACCGTGGAATGATGCCGAACTCAAGAGTGAAATTCATGGGGCTTTTCGTCAGTGGCGCGAGACGTTTGGTTCGCGACGGCCTTGATTTTCGGCTGATCACTTAATTTTTCGGTAATTGCAAAATTTATGGATATCAATAGAACTAGCGAAAGCGCATTTGACGACAGCCGGGCCATTAAGGCGAAAGTGTCGGAATTGGTTCGTTATGCGTCTATTTCGCGTTTGAAGATTCATGCCGCTTGCCAGGAGGTTGGCGTGAGCGAACTGGACGCCAGTTTCACCCCCGGCATGGTCTTGGCGGACCGTATGGTCTTTATTCTGCTTTCCGGCGATCCGATCAGGATTACATTCAAGATTCACTTCGATACCAAAACGGCGAAAAAGCTGGCCTTCGGGGTGTTCGGAGGCAAGTCGGCATCCGATATTTCCATCAAACTAGCCTTCGATTATGCTAAAGAGTATTGCAACCTCGTGGCCGGGAGTGTAGCGACCTTATTTGAGAAAATCCGCGTCGATCTGGGAATCAGTCTGCCGTTGTGTACGCGGGGTTTTTACGAGGTATTCTTGGATTATACGGAAAGAGAGCATCCAATTATTGCCTATAGCGATTTTTGGCGGTTGCAGGCTAACGGGAATGAGGTTTATTGCAGTGCGCTGATTGAAATCCTCGACAAGAATTCACTAGGAGATTTGGTTGGTTTCGAGATTCCGGAAGAGACCAGCGGCGACGCGGAAATGGACTTTCTATAAGACATCGACTTGAATCGGCATGATTATGGAGTCGGCGCGGCGCGCATGGTCGAGACGAAAATGCCAATGATTTTTTGTTATTTGCAAATGGCGAAATTGGATGAGGGAAAATGGCGAATATCTTGATCGTCGATGATTCGGCAAGCGTTAGGTTAATGCTCAAACTTGACCTGGAAGCGGCGGGGCACACCACGTTTGAGGCAAGCAATGGCCTTGAAGGGTTGGCTGTTCTGGAGGGCAACAAGCGCACCATCGAGTTGATTTTCTGCGACGTCAATATGCCCGAAATGGATGGTTTGGCGATGTGCAGGGAGCTGCAGAAGGATCCGGTGTTGAGCAAGATTCCCATCTTCATGTTGACTACGCAGACCAGCACCACGATGAAAGCAGAAGGCAAGGCGGCTGGAGTGATTGCCTGGATCATCAAGCCATATGATAAAAAGATGGTCACGGCGGGGCTGGCAAAGGTCTTGGCGAGATCGGCTGCTTAGCCGTCGGCAGCGCTGTCGGTTAGAAAGGTCGGTCAGTGGGCGCGCTTGAATGGTTTATTCGTCGATTTAACGTCAAGAACCAGACAACATCGGATATGTTGTCGATTAGGTTTTAATTCCGTTGTTCAAGACGATGGTTCCGATAATTCTGGAGTTGAATTTTCAGTGAAAAACGCAAGCTTGGATTTGCATGCATCGCATAAGATGTTGACGCTACTCGATGAAGCGGCGACGAATACGGAATCCGTGATCGATCTGATACCGGGGGCGTTTCTTATCATTAATGAAGCCTATGAGATACTGCGGGTTAACGCCGATTTTTCAACGCTGACGGATCTGGAACCAGAACAGCTTCTAAGAATGTCGTTTGCGAGGTTTTTCGATGCGAGCGGCTGGCGGATGTTTGCTGATGGCATGAATCGAATTGTCGGACTCGAGGCTGAAACCAAGGTCATCGCTTTCGATGTCGCACTGTCCGTTAAAGGAGCGACGGACGAGGGAATACCTTTCCACTGGATTTTGACTCGACTTGACGTAAAAAGCAAAGGTGAGGGACAGCTGATCTCGGTTTTTGGTCAAGACATGTCGGCCATCAAATACGTTATTGATCAAGCCGCCGCCTTGCGCGAGACGAAGTGCGAGTTGGAGCGCGATGTCGCGCGCCGTGAGATGGCCGAGGCTAAACTCCTGCATTGGGTTGAGGAGTTGTCACGGCTGAATGCCGAACTGAAACAGACCCAGCAGCAGTTGGTGCAATCCGAAAAACTGGCTTCTATCGGTCAACTGGCGGCCGGAGTGGCGCATGAGATCAACAATCCAATTGGCTTCGTACAATCCAATCTGGGTTCATTGGGGCGTTATTTTGAGCAGCTTATGGAATTGCTGGATCGCTATCACGAAGGAGAATCCCAACTGGGCGAGTCGGTGGGTGACAGCTGGTTGGGTCAAGTGAAGCAACTGATAAAAAGAATCGATCTGGATTACCTGAAAGAAGATATACCAATGCTGTTGCAGGAATCGAAAGACGGCATTGTTCGGGTTAAGCAGATTGTGTCCGATCTGAAGGATTTTTCTCGGGTTGACAGTCAGCAGCAGTGGGAGTGGGTGGATCTGCGGATAGGGCTCAACTCGACCCTCAACATCGTCAGTAACGAACTCAAGTACCGCGCCAATGTGGTGAAGGAGTTTGGCGAGTTGCCGCAGATCAAGTGTTTGTCGTTGCAAATAAATCAGGTTTTCATGAATCTGCTGGTGAATGCGGCGCAGGCCATGCCGGAAGGAAAGCTTGGCGTCATTACGATGCGTTGTGGGACGGAAGGCGACGGTGTCTGGGTCGAGATTGAAGATACTGGCGCGGGAATTCCCGAAGAAAACTTGAGCCGTATTTTCGATCCATTTTTCACCACTAAGCCGATAGGCAAAGGAACGGGGTTGGGTTTATCGCTGTCTTATGGCATCGTGCGGAAGCACGGAGGACGAATCGATGTCCGCAGTAAAATCGGCGCCGGCTCATGCTTTCGTATTTCGCTGCCGAAGGAGCCGCCGGATTCAATAGTTTCTTCGCGCTGAAGAAGAGGCGACGCCTTATGCTGACGTCCCTGGTCGAATGGAATGCAAAATTCATGTGCGCGCTGCCGTCCCGCAAGCGCAATTGCTGCCGGGGGATCGTATGAATACGACAGAAAATTATGTTTTTAGTGATGAAGATGGGGCTGGCGCCCAAGCGGAGGCGCAAGGTGGCGTTGCGACTCCGTGGCTGGTGCTGATCGTCGATGACGAACCGGCGGTTCATGATGTGACCCGGTTGGCGATGTCGGGTTTCTGTTTCGATGGTCGACCGATTCAGTTTATCGACTGCTACAGCGCCGCCGAGGCGCGGCAATTGCTGGTCGCGCGGCAGGATGTGGCACTGATTCTGCTCGATGTGGTAATGGAAAGCGAGCACGCCGGCCTGGAGTTGGTGCGGGCGATTCGGGATGAGTTGCGTAATCTGCGGGTGCGTATCGTATTGCGTACCGGGCAAGCGGGACACGCGCCGGAGAGGGAGGTCATCCGTAATTACGATATCAACGATTATCGTGAAAAAACCGAATTGACGCGCGATAAGTTGACCACGGTGTTTTACTCGACCCTCCGTTCTTATCGCGATATCCTGACGTTGGAGCATTCTCGCGATGCGGTTTTTCAGCTTCAGTTGCAGGAGATGGTTGCCTCGCTGGAGCGAGAAAAGGCTCAACAGCAGAATTTGATTCGCCAGCTTGAGGAGGCGCACAATCAGTTGCTGCAATCGGAAAAGCTTGCCGCGATCGGCCAACTTGCCGCCGGGGTGGCGCATGAGATCAATAATCCGATCGGTTTCGTTACGTCCAATTTGACCACCCTGGAAAAATATCTCACGGATTTGTTACGCTTGGTTGGCGCGTACGACCGCCTCTCCCAGAGCGCCGAGGCCTGCGTGCGTGAAGAGATCGCGGCGCTCAAACAGGAAATCGACTTCGATTTTTTGCTGGACGATGTACGGGCCTTGGTCGCCGAAAGTCGCGACGGTCTTGCGCGTGTGCGCCGGATCGTACGCGATTTGCGCGATTTCTCGCGCGTCGATGCGCCTGAGCGCGAGGTGGTGGATTTGCGCGACTGCCTCGACAGCACCCTTAATATCGTTTGGAATGAGCTCAAGTATCGCGCGGAAGTCGTCAAGAATTACGGCGAGATTCCGGCCATCGAATGTGTGCCTTCGCAACTCAATCAGGTTTTTATGAACTTGTTGACCAACGCCGGGCATGCGATTCCAGAGGGGAGTCGCGGCAAGATTACCTTGTCGACCGGGGCAGATGCTACAGGCATTTGGATCGAGGTTCGCGATACTGGAACAGGCATTCCCGCGGAACTCTCGAAGCGGATTTTCGAACCATTTTTCACGACCAAGCCCGTAGGAAAGGGGACTGGGCTGGGTTTGTCGATTTCGTGGGGGATCGTGCATAAGCACGGCGGTCGGATCGATGTCGATAGCACGATTGGGCAGGGCACGGCGATGCGAGTCTGGTTGCCGCTACGCTGATTTATTGCGGCGGATCGCCGATGTTAGTGTGCCCCCTCAATGCGCCGCATCCCAATTGTCGCCGACGCCGACATCGACGATCAGCGGCACTTTAAGCTGCGCCACCCCGGCCATCAGCTTGGGCAATTCGATGCGTAGCCGCGCGACTTCGTCTTCCGGGACTTCGAGTATCAGTTCATCATGAACTTGCAGCAGCATGCGCGTGCGCAGTCCTTCGCGGTCTAGCCAGTCTTGCACCGCGAGCATCGCGCGTTTGATCAGGTCGGCGGCGGTGCCTTGCATCGGGGCGTTGATCGCGGCGCGTTCGGCGGCTTGGCGACGGCCTGCGTTGCCGGCGGCGATTTCGGGTAGTTCGAGGCGGCGGCCGAAGACGGTTTCGACATGGCCGCATGCGCGCGCCATTTGTCGCGTCGATTCCATATAGCGCGCGACGCCGGGATAGCGCGCGAAGTAGCGATCCATATACGCGGCGGCGGCTTGGCGGTCGACGTGCAGTTCTTTGGCGAGGCCGAAGGCGCTCATGCCGTAGATCAGGCCGAAGTTGATGACTTTGGCGGCGCGGCGTTGTTCGTTGCCGACTTCGAGCGGCGTCAGGCCGAAGATTTCGGCGGCGGTGGCGCGGTGAATGTCTTCGCCTTGGGCGAAGGCTTGCAGCAGGCGCGGGTCGTCCGAAAGGTGGGCCATGATGCGCAGTTCGATTTGCGAATAGTCGGCGCTGACGAGACGGCAGCCCGGCGCGGCGACGAAGGCGGAACGGATGCGGCGGCCTTCGGCGCTACGGATCGGAATATTTTGCAGGTTCGGATCGGTTGACGAGAGACGACCGGTGACGGCGACGGCTTGGGCATAGCGCGTATGCACGCGCCCGGTATGCGCGGCTATCATTTTCGGCAGCTTGTCGGTGTAGGTGCTTTTGAGCTTGGCGAGGTGGCGGTATTCGAGCAGCTTTTTCGGCAACGGATAGTCTTCGGCGAGCTTTTCGAGTACGTCTTCGTCGGTCGAGGGGCTGCCGGACGGGGTCTTTTTGATCACCGGCAAGCCTTGTTGTTTGAACAGGATTTCGGCGAGTTGTTTGGGCGAGTTCAGGTTGAACGGTTGTTGCGCGATGTGCTGCGCTTCGGCTTCCAGCGTCATCATGCGTTGGCCTAAGGTATGGCTTTGCTGCGCGAGCGCCTGGGCGTCGATGCGTACGCCGTTGCGCTCCATGCGCGTCAGCACCTTGGCGAGCGGCAGTTCGAGTTCGCGGTAGAGTTTTTCGAGTGGGGGTTGGGCGGCGAGTTGCGGACGTAGCGCCTGGTCGACGCCGAGGATCGCGCGGCAATGCTGGGCGAGATAGCGCGCGGCGTGGTCGAAGTCGAGTTGGGCGAAGGGCAGGCGCGAGACGCCTTTGCCGAGGATCTCTTCTTCTTTGGGGATTTTCAGGCCGGCGTGGCGCGCGGCGAGCGATTCGAGTTCGTGGCTTTTGCCGGATTCGAGGATATAGGATTGCAGCAAGGTGTCGTCGATGACGCCGTCGAGCGCGATGCCGCGATTCGCCAGCGTATGACGTGCGCGACCGAGGTGGTGGCCGAGGATGCGCGCTTGCGACGATTCCAGCCAGGGTTTGAGCAGCGCAAAGGCGGCGGCCTCGGTCAGTTGATCGGGCGCGCCGGCGTAGTTATGCGCGAGCGGTAGGTAGGCGGCATCGATGCGGTGGTCGGCGCCAGGGTCGGCGGGGATCGCCCAGGCGATACCGACCGGATGCGCTTGCAGCGGTTCGTCGGCGCTCGCGGCGATGCTGAGGGCGACGCGCGGTGCGTTTTGCAGCCGCACCAACCAAGCCGCAAGGCTAGCGGCGTCGGCGATCAGCGCGCAGTCGTCGTCGGCGCTGCGGGTTTCTTGCGCGGCGGCTTCGAAAGTCGGCGCTGGCGAGACGGTTGGCGAGGCGGCTGGCGCAGGGGCGGTGTCGGGGCTGTCGTCGCGCAACGCCTGCAACCAGCCTTTGAATTCCAGACGGCTATAGAGTTCGCGTAATCTGGCGCGATCCGGTGCGCCGGGGCGCAGTTCGTCCAGCGTGTGCGTGAGCGGAATATCGCAGCGGATGGTGACGAGTTCGACGCCGGTCGGCAGGAAATCGAGGTGTTTACGCAGATTTTCGCCGACCACGCCTTTGATCTCGTCGGCATGGGCGACGATCTCGGCGAGCGAGCCGTAGGCGTTGAGCCACTTCACCGCAGTTTTCGGCCCGACCTTGGCGACGCCGGGAACATTGTCCACGGTGTCGCCGACCAGCGCGAGGTAGTCGACGATGCGCTCGGGCGGCACGCCGAATTTGGCGAGTACGCCGGCGGGGTCGAGCACTTCGTTATTCAAGGTATTCACCAAGGTGATGCGCGGCGTGACCAGTTGCGCCAAGTCCTTATCGCCGGTGGCGATCACGCAGTCCATCTCCGCCGCCGCGGCCGTGCGCGCCAAAGCGCCGATCACGTCGTCGGCTTCGACGCCTGCGATCGTCAACAGCGGCCAACCCGCCGCGCGAATGCAATCGTGCAGCGGGGCGATCTGCGCGACCAGATCGTCGGGCATCGGCGGACGATGGGCTTTGTAGTCGGCATAGATGTCGTCGCGAAAGGTCGGCCCTTTGGCGTCGAACACCACGGCGCGATAGTCCGCGGGATAGTCGGCGAGCAATGCATGCAGCATCGATATCACGCCGCGTATCGCCCCGGTCGGCTCGCCGACGCGGTTGCGCAAATCGGGCAGCGCATGAAAGGCGCGGTAGAGGTAGGAGGAGCCGTCGACGAGGAGTAAGGTGGGCATAGGCGGAGGCGTAGTTCGTGAATGAGGGCGCGGCGGGCGATTATGCCTGCGTCGGGCCGGGGCGAGACGATTGCGCCGCAAGCCGACGCGAGTTCATAGGCGTATCATAGCCGCAGCAAGCAATAGACATCTAGGCGTGATGGAGCGGCCGCACGGCGAGGCGCATGCCCATCGCCTTGAGTAGCGCCGTCAGGCTGCGCAGTTCGGGGTTACCCTCCGGCGATAGAGTTCGATAAAGCTGCGTCGGATTTAAATGGGCCTTCTCTGCAATCGACGACACGCCGCCAAAAGCTTTTGCCATTTGGCGTAATGCGATCAGAAGATCGGCCTGATCGCCTTCCGCCAGAATTTCGTTCAAATAGTGGGTGGCGAAGGCCGCATCCTCCTGAAAAAGCTCGGCCATTGCATCGTCGTGTGCTCTATCTCTCATCATGGGGTCTCCGTTGCCAGTCTTGCCAGTTAAGCACTGCCCGATCAATGTCGGCGCGCTGAGTACGCTTATCGCCGCCGCAAAGTAGTAGCACGACTTGCGCTCCGGCTTGGGCGTAATAGACGCGATAGCCAGTACCGATATCGAGCCGCATCTCCCATACGCCATCTCGGCAGAACTTGTGGTCGCCGAAGTTGCCCAGCTCCACACGATTCACGCGTTTGACGATCTGCACTTTGGCGATAGGATCGCGAACCTGCTTGAGCCATTCGATGTAGATATTCTTGCCGTCGATAGTCAGATAGTGGCGGATTTCGTACATACCTTATATATTCGTTTTAAAACGAATATAAGTCAAGATATTTCTTATTCTATGATGATTGTTATTTTTAGAGGATGGCTGCACGAAATCGCATACGGTGCTTCATCGCGCGGCCTTGTTCTTGGTCTCGCCGCTTCCCATGGCGCAGGAATCTGTCTTATAGTCGGCGGCTTACGTCGGCATTGCCGAACGGTAGAATAGCGATCGAGGAGAGGCTTGCATGAGTGTTCAGAGTAAATTGCCGAAGGAGTTGCGCGGCGTCGAGGCGACGGCGGTGGCGGCGGGGAATAGCGCACGCGAGGCGTGGCGGGTGTTTGGGATTATGGCGGAGTTCGTCGATGCGACGGATCGCTTGTCGGCGGTGCGCCCGGCGGTATCGATTTTCGGCAGTGCGCGCGTGGCGCGCGACTCGGAGTATTACGGCTTGACGGAGAAAATCGCGCGCTTGTTGTCCGACGCCGGGTTTGCGGTGGTGTCGGGCGGCGGGCCAGGGGTGATGGAGGCGGCGAATAAGGGCGCGTTCGAGGGCAAAAGCCTGTCGATCGGCTTGAACATTCAATTGCCGCACGAGCAGAAGACCAATCCATATCAGGATATCTCGCAAACTTTCCGCCATTTTTTCGCGCGCAAATATATGTTCGTGCGCTTTGCCTCGGCGTATGTGGTAATGCCCGGCGGTTTCGGCACGCTGGATGAGTTGCTTGAGGCCTTGACCTTGATTCAGACCGGCAAAAGTCCGCGCATTCCGTTGATTCTGGTCGGCAGCGCGTTTTGGGCCGGGATGTTGGACTGGTTTCGCGACCGTCTCGTCGGCGAGGGCATGATCGGCGCCGAAGATATGGATTTGATTCAGCTGATCGACGAGCCCGAGCGCGTAGTGACGGCGATTTTCGATCATTACGAGTCGCGCGGTTTCGGTCGCCGACCCGACGAGCACGAGTTGCTGCTGAACCTTTGATAAACTCCGCAGTTCGCTTATTATTTTCAACTAAGGACATCGCCATGCGCCGCTTGTTATCTCTAGCATTTTTCGTCTTCGCGATGCAGGCCGTTGCGCAGACGCCCTTGCCCAAGCTCGAACCTCTGCCCGAACCGCCGCCCCCGCCGCCGGGGATGATGGACGAATCGCTGGAGCCGCAGATCACGATTAAGCGGCGCGGCGAGGACAAGATCGAGGAATACCGCATCAACGGTAAGTTTTATATGGTCAAAGTGACGCCGCCGCATGGCGTGTCGTATTACCTGATCGACGATAACGGCAGCGGCAATTGGGTGCGCCAAGAAATCACTTCGCCGAACCTGCGGGTGCCGATGTGGGTGGTGGGTTCGTTCTAACTGCGAGCGCGTAAAAGTCGGCGCTGACGGGACGGATAGTCGCGCATAAAAAACGGGCGAGGCCGCTG
>DATETD010000368.1:0-8310 GCA_035283885.1 Rhodocyclaceae bacterium | reverse complement strand
CGTGGGCGTAGAGTAGCGGATCGGATTTGACCTGCTCGTAGGCCGGCAGGCGGATTGCGGTATGGGCGCGTATATGGGCGCGTATATGGGCACGTACATCGGCGGAACGCTCTGCGCGCGGCACGAAGCGCAGACTGTGCGTCGCCGTCTCGCCAGCGCCGACTTTCTCGCTGACTTTCTCGTCAAGCTGCGTCGCATCGGTTTCGCGCCAGTCCGCGCCGGGCAACCAATTGCGCGGCGTCATAAATGCGGTTCCGCGCAAATCGCGGATAGTATCGATGGCTTCGCCGCGCGCCAGGCGGTGCGCGAGTTCGACCAAGGCGCGCTCGGCGTTGCCGAACAGCAGCAGGTCGGCCTTGGCGTCGGGCAAAATCGAACGGCGCACCTTGTCCGACCAGACGTCGTAATGGGCGATGCGCCGCAGGCTGGCTTCGATGCCGCCGATGACGATGGGGATATCGCGATAGGCTTCGCGCGCGCGTTGCGCATAGACGATCACCGCGCGCTCGGGGCGGCGGTTCGGTTCGGCGTTCGGCGTATAGGCGTCGTCGGAGCGAATCTTGCGGTCGGCGGTGTAGCGATTCACCATCGAATCCATATTGCCGGCGGTGATGCCGAAGAACAACTTCGGCGCGCCGAGCCGCTGGAAGTCGCGCGCCGAGGTCCAATCGGGCTGGGCGATAATGCCGACGCGGAAGCCTTGCGCTTCGAGCAAGCGACCGATCAAGGCCATGCCGAAGCTCGGATGGTCGATATAGGCGTCGCCGGTTACGAGGACGATGTCGCAGGCGTCCCAGCCGAGCGCCTCCATTTCGGCGCGGCTCATCGGCAGGAAGGGGGCGACGCCGAAGCGTTTGGCCCAGTAGGGGCGGTAGCCGTCGAGCGGGCGCGGCGTAGCGTCGGAGGTGGATGTCATGTGGCGGGCAACGATTCGGGCAGGACGAGCGGCAGATCGATATCGAATGTCGTGCCGACATCGACGGTCGATTCCACATGCAAGGCGCCGCCCAAGGATTTTCGGACGAGATTCTCGACGATGGTCATACCCAGCCCGGTGCCGCCCTGGCCGATTTTGGTGCTGAAGAAGGGTTCGAACAGGCGTTTGAGATTTTCCTCGGGAATGCCTGCGCCATTGTCGGCGACGCGCAGCCGCACATGGGGCACGCCGATCTGCGTCAGTTGGCAGGCGCCGATGGTCAATACGCCATCGGTGCGCCCCTCGAAGGCGTGCAGATAGGCGTTATTCACCAGATTGATGATGACTTGCCCCAGCGGGCCTGGCAAGCTGTCCATGATAATGCCTTCGGGGATGTCGAGCACGATGCGGTGGGGTTTGCGCTTGATGCTGGGCGCGAGGGTGTCGACGATTTCCTTGACGACCAGCGCCAGGTCGAAGCGGCGGCGTTGTTCGCTGGCTTGGTCGGCGGCGACCTGTTTGAAGTTTTTCATCAAGTCCTCGGCGCGCATCAGGTTACGCTCCATCAAGACCAAGCCTTCGTTGAGCGACGCGAGGAATTCGCTCAGTTCCGAACGCTTGAGTTTGCCGCTGTCGACCAAGGCGGTAAAGCGGCGGGTTTGTTCGCCCAAAGCGCTGGCGGTCATGACGCCGTTACCGAGCGGCGTATTCAGTTCGTGAGAAACGCCGGCGATCAGCGCGGTCAGCGTGGCTTTGGCCTCGCTACGCACGAGGTCTTCTTGCGAGCGATGCAACTTTTCCAGGGTTTCGGCCAAGGCGGCGGAGCGTTCGACGACGCGGTTTTCGAGGGTTTCGTTGAGTTCGTGAATCTGTTCTTCGGCGCGCACTTTTTCGGTCACGTCGAGCACCAAGGCGAACAGACCGACGGCCTTGCCGTTTTCGATATCCGGCGTCAATTCCACATCGATGATGCTGTCGACGTCGCTATGCGGATCGCGATGCGTGCGGCGATAATATTGCGGCATGCCTTGCGCCAGGCAACGCTGCCAATACGGCGCGATGTATTCGAAGGCGTGTGGCGGCACATAGCTTTGCACCAGGCGTCCTATCAGTTGCTCGGGGCGGTAATCGAACATGCTTGCGTAATTGACGTTGGCGAAGCGCAACCGGTAGGCGGCGTCGAAGGCGGCGATGCCGGCTGGAGCTTTATCCATGATGAGTTGCAATTCGCGTTCGCGCTGCGCCAGTTCCAGATTGTGCATCGCCATGGCTTCGGTGAGTTCGACCGCGTGATTGCGACTGCGGACGAAGCTGTCGATCGCCGTGCCGGTCAACAGCGCGAGAATCAGCAAGGCGCTGGCGGTGATGAAGGTCGCCGGTAGCGCGCCGATGCGTGGGGTGGCTTGCATCAAGTCGAAGTGCTGCGCCAGTCCGGTCAGCAGAATCAGCGTCGTCGTCAGTACGGTAATCGCGATCAACCAGCGTCGCCCCATGATCCAGCCGCTCATGCCGATCAGGAAAGGAAAGACGATCGTCACCGAACTATGCACTCCGGAAAACGACAATAGAATTCCGGCGGTCAGCAACCATGTGCCGACGATAATCGCGGCGATGGCCGTATGGCTTCCTTTGTGTCGCTCCAGCCAGCGGCTGACGGCGACGAGCAACAGCGCCGCGAGGCAGGTGGCGATGCGTCCCCAGGCGTTGGGGGTCGATGCGACGACGCTGGCGAGCGTCAGCGCGCCGCCCAAAGCCAAGGTCAATTGAATGGAATCGATAAAGCGCCGGGAGCGGGCGCCGTCATGCAGAAAATCGATGTCTCCGTAATTTTTCGACATAAGTGCGCGGGCGCTCCGAAGGGTGACGGGCCGTGTCGCCGGGTTGGCGGGTTGGAAAAAAGAAGCGGCGGGGGCGATAACAACTCGCTACAATCCCATAGACTATCGAGAATTTAGCAGAGTGTTATGGCTTTTGACAGCACGGCGACCGAAAACGAAGCGCGGCGGCGCATGGTCGCGGCGAGTGCGGTTTCGGCGATTTTACATCTAATTGTGCTATGGCCGCGGTTTCCCGACCTGCCGGAACCGGTAGCGCCGCAACAGCCGGTGCTGCGCGCGAGGTTGCGCCAGCCCACGACGGATGCGCATCCGCTGCCTGCGCCCCGTCCGGCGCTAGCCGTCCCGCCAGCGCCGACTTTGGCCAAAGTGCGCCAACGTCCTGCCGCTGCTGTAACGATGCAGGCGCAGGAATCTTCGCCCGCGCCGGTCGTGAGTGCGCCCAGTTCGCCGTTGTCGATCGCGCCGCGCGCGCCGAGTGCGGCGGCGGTGACGTCAAGTTCGCCCGCTGCATCCGCCGCATCCGCCGCGCCGCCGCCTGCGGTCGACGCCGGTAGTTTTGCCGAAGGTTTGCGCGTCTACCGCATCGCCCTGGCGACGCAAGCGCGGCGTTTCAAACGCTATCCCGCAGCAGCGCAGGCGGCGGGTTGGGGCGGCACGGTGGAGGTGCGTCTCGATTTGCCGGCGGGCGCACTGACGCCTGCGCTGTCGCTCGCACGCTCCAGCGGCCATGAGGCGCTCGACCGGGCGGCGCTCGCCATGGTCGATGCCGGAATAGCACGCGTTGGTCCCTCCGATCTATTGCGCGAACGGGGATTTACATTGCTGTTGCCGGTGTTGTTCGAGCTTGACGAATGAACCTGGAAAAAGCAGTTGTCCACGAAAGACACGAAAAGCACGAAAATAATCAGTGACTTGTCCGTCTTTTGGCGATCATCGGATAGCTGTATGGTATTCCAGCGCACTACCTTGTTTTTGTTCGTGTATTTCGTGATTTTCGTGGATAAGAGAGGTTTTGAGGATGAATCGGAGTTCGTTGCAGTATGCGATATTGGCGTTTCGAGGAATCCGGCGATGAACGATGTCGAACTCTTGACCTATCTGCGCACCCAGGTCGTGCCTTTGGCGCCGTTGGTGTTCGTGCTGGTGGGTTTGTCGCAAGTCCTGGTGGGTGTATTGAGCAAACTATTGCAGCGGGTCGGCTTGCTGTTTCATCCGACCGGCACGCTGGAGCTGTCGCTGAATCAGTATGGGGCGACGTTGGGTTTGCTGGGAACCTTGCAGGCCATCGGCAAGGAACAATTGATCGTGAATATGGCGATTAGCGTGACCGCCTTGGCCGACGGTGCGCAGCGCACGTTCGAATGGCGTGCATTTCGTCCTTATTTATTCGAATTGACCGGACAGGAGGAGCGCACTGTACATTTGGAGCCGGTCGCGGCGTTTATGGTCAGTCCCAGCGCGCCGTTCAAATTCAATCTGGTGTTTGTCGACGATCGCTTTATCGCCAACTATGGCGTCGAGGCGGAAAACGTGGTGCGCGCGTGGGAGCGGCACGGCGGCGAGATGGCGGAGTTCTTGCAGCGACCGCCGTTGGTCGAGTTGAAAGAGCGGCTGTACGCCGAGGGCGGGTGGCGTAGCGGCGAGTATGCAATGCAATTGCAGATTCGCACGGCGCGCAAAACCTTCCGTCAGGAGTATCGATTCGAAATCGAACCGGCGCAGGTCGAGCTGTTGAAGAATAATTTCGAACAGATTGCGCGCTTCGTCTGCAAGCAGTCTTGGCGCTTCGTCGGCATTCGCGCGGCTTATGCGGCCAAGCAAAAAGCGTCGCGTGCGAGGGCGAAATAGGCGAAACCGTGCTCGACCGTTCACCGTTCAAGGCTTTTCGGACGATAATCGGGGTCTCTCGAAAGAACCCTAAACGATGCAATTAATAGAGTTGATCACGGTGATTGCGCTGATCGTGCTCAGCGGCGGCGTGCTGCTGTTGTTGGCCTTATGGCGCAAATTGCACGATGGACAGCCAAGCCAGGCGCCTGTAGGCCGTTGGCGGCTGGCGTTGCTGATGGTGTCCTTGATACTGGTGGTGCCGGTGATCGGCTTGACGGTTTTGGTGCTGCATGGCGAGCAGGCCGAATCGGAAGCCTTTGCCGATCTGAGCTTGATCGCCGAGCTGAAAGCCCATCAGATCGAGTTGTGGTTGGACGAGCGTAAGAACAACGGCGCGGCGCTATCGGGCGATCCGGGCTTTGTGCATAACGTGGATGAATGGCGACAGCGCAAGGATGCGACGCAAGAAGAAACGATACGCAAGCGCCTACGTTCGGTGATGAGCGCGCAAGGCTTCGAAATCGCCTCTTTGCTGGATACGCGCGGCAACGTTCTGTTGTCGGAAGGCGTCACCCAAGGGATGCCGCAACAGACGCTGGCGCTCTTTCCCGAAATATTCGCCTCCGGCGAGATCGTGCATACCGATCCCTTCGTCGATGTCGGCGGACGTATGCATCTGGATTTTATCGTGCCGCTCTATCGTCAGGAGTCGGGGCCGCGCGTGGCGCTGGCGGCGCTGGTGCTGCATGTCGAGCCGGGGAATTTTTTGTTTCCGTATCTACAGCGTTGGCCGACGGCGAGTTCCAGCGGCGAAACGCTGTTGATGACCCATGACAGTCAGTCGGTGACCTATGTCAATCAACTGCGGCATGGTAAGGCCGGTGGCATGCGTTTGAAGCGCCCGTTGAATTCGGCGGATCTGCCGGCAGCGACGGCGGTGAGGGATAGCAAGGCGGGACAGACCACGGGCCGGGATTATCGCGGCGTGCCGGTGCTGGCGGCGTATCGTCCGGTGGCCGGAACGCATTGGCATCTCCTGACCAAGGTCGATGTCGACGAGGCCATGACGGCGCAGCGCGAACTGGTGGCGGTGGTCGGCCTGATCGGATTGGCGACGGTAGCATTGGTGGGAACGTTGTCGATGTTTTTATGGCGTCAGCAGGGGAGGTTGCATCGACTCGATCTGGAGGCGCAGGAGGGGCGGTTATTGAGTTATTACCATAACTTGCCGTTCATCGGCATGATTATGGTCTCGCCCGAAACGCGGCGTTGGTTGCTGGTTAACGACTATGTATGCGACTTGCTCGGCTATTCGAAAAGCGAGTTGCTGACCAAGGTATGGGAGGACGTGATTCATGCGGACGATCAGTCGGCGGCGCGCGTCGAATACGAACGTTTGTTGCGCGGCGAAATTGCGGGCTATGTCGCCGAGCGGCGCTATCGCCATAGGAGCGGGGCGATTATCGACGTGCTGGTCGATGTCAAGCGGGTGTCCAAGGCCGACGGCTCGGCGGATTTCATCGTGGCGACGCTACAGGATATTACCGAGCGTAAGCGCATGGAGTCGCATCTGATCGAAAGCGAACAGCAATATCGCATCTTGGCGGATTCGGCGCCGGCGTTGATCTGGGCGTCCGACATGCGCAAGCAATTTACCTATTTCAATCTTCCATGGCTGGACTATACCGGGCGCGAACTAGCGCAGGAATCGAATTACGGCTGGTTGCAGGACGTGCATGCGGACGATAGGGAGCGCTGCGTGGCGGTGTACGAGTCGTTTTTCGACCGGCGCGAAAAATTCAGTATGGGGATGCGCTTGCGGCGGCGCGACGGCGAATACCGTTGGTTTCAGAACGACGGTTGCCCGCGTTACGGCAGCGACGGCGGCTTTATCGGGTATATCGGTTTTTGTCTCGATATCACCGGGCGCAAACATATCGAGCATTTACTGCAAGAGCAGCAGGCGCATTTGGAGGACTTGGTGCAAGAGCGCACCGCCGAATTGCGCGCGGCCTTGAAGGCGGCCAAACTGGCGGATCAGGCCAAGGACGCCTTTCTGGCGAATATCAGTCATGAATTGCGCACGCCTTTGAACGGTGTGATCGGCTTGTCGGGTCTGGCGCGCAACCTCACGCGCGAGCTCAAGGTGCGCGACTATTTGGATAAGATTTCCTTGTCGGGTAAGCATTTGTCGCGCATCATCAACGACTTGCTCGATTTATCCAAGATCGCGGCGGGGCGTATGGAATTCGAGTTGACGACCTTCAGTCTGCGCGATCTGATTGCGCGCACCTGCGCCTTGATGACCGATCGCGCGCGCGGCAAGGGGCTGGAATTACGCGACACCGTGGCCGAGGCCGTGCCCGACGTGCTGGTCGGCGATTCCTTGCGCATCGAGCAGATCCTGCTGAATTTATTGAGCAACGGCATCAAATTCACCTCCTCCGGCCAGATCGAGGTGCGCGTCGGCGTGTTGGAGCATCGCGACAATCGCGTGTGCTTGGCGATCGAGGTTGAGGACAGCGGCGTCGGTATCCGCGCCGAAGATATCGGCCTGCTGTTCGAGCCGTTCAGCCAGGTCGACGCGACGATGAGTCGCAAATATGGCGGCACCGGGCTGGGCTTGGCCATTTGCCGTCGTCTGGCGCAGATGATGGAGGGCGATATCGGCGTGACCAGTCAAGCGGGACGCGGCAGCGTGTTTACCGTGAAGCTGTGGTTGGGCGAGGGGCAATCGGTCGACTTGATCGACGAGGCGAGTGCGGAGGACGACGAGGCGACCTTGCCGAAAGCGTACAAGAACGTAAATGTATTGGTGGTGGAGGATCAACCGCTCAATCGCGAGATCGTCGAGGCGCTATTGACGCCCTTGGGGGTTGCGGCGCGCACGGCCTGCGACGGGCAGGAGGCGCTGGAAATATTGCAGGCGCGCGGGGCGCAGGCGTTCGACGCCGTGTTGATGGATGTGCAAATGCCGCGTATGGACGGTTTGACGGCGACGCGCCAGTTGCGCGCGTGGTCGGGCTTCGACGCTTTGCCGGTGATTGCGATGACGGCGCACACCATGGAGCATGAAAAGGCCAATACTTTTGCAGCGGGCATGAACGATCATATCGGCAAACCCTTCGACAACGTCGATTTCTACCGGATTTTGGCAAAATGGCTGCCCAAGGAAAAGCAGTGCGCGCAGGTGGAATCGGCGGTCGATTCGGCGGCGCAATCGACGGTGGGTTCGGCGGTGGGTTCGGCGGCGGGAATGGGGCCGATGGCGGCCAGTTCGAGTTTATTGGCGATTCGCGGCGTCGATGTGGCGGCGGGGCTAGGGCGTTTCGTCGGCGACGAGGAACGCTATCGGCACTGGCTGCGCGAATTTTTGCACAAGTCGCCGGAGTATGCGCAGCAGATCAAGCGCGCGCTTGCCGTAGGCGAACGGGATAAGGCCGCCAAGTCGGCGCATGCGGTCAAAGGGCGGGTGGGCATGCTGGGGATGACGGACCTGCATGCGATCGCCGCCGAGTTGGAGGCGCGTTTGAAGCAAGACGGCGCGGCGGACGTGGATGCATTGATCGTCAGCTTGGCGACGACGGTGACGAGCTTATGCGAAGAGATCGCGCGGGCGCTCGATCCTGCCGCCGGCTCGGTCGCGATGGATTCGAATGTGGTAAAAACCGATCTTGACGCACAGCCTTTCGCAACGCAGGTCGAAAAAGGGGAGTTCCTGCCTGC
>DATETD010000367.1:0-3060 GCA_035283885.1 Rhodocyclaceae bacterium | reverse complement strand
GCCCTGAATGGTTCGATTGCGCCAGTCGATTTGCCCCGCATCGGCAGGCGACAGACCGACCAAGACGCGCATCAAGCTGGTTTTCCCCGCGCCGTTTTCGCCGCGCACATGCAGCCATTCGCCCGCCGACAGCGAAAAATGGACATCGGCGAACAAGCGGCGGTCGCCGCGCGAACAGGTCAAACCGCTAACACTGAGCAAAGGGTTCATCTCAAGCCGGGCGTTGGGAGGGTAATAAAACCGTCGCGATCGCTACCAGCACCAAAGCGAGCGCGGCGAAATCCTGCCAGTGCGGAGTCTCGCCGAGAAACAGCATGCCGCTGAAGACGCCGATGACCGGCACGATCAACACGCCGAGCGAGCACACCGCCACCGGCGCCATCTGTATCAGCCGATTCCAGGCCCAGTAGCAAAACAACAAACCGATAAACACGTTATACCAAAAACCGAACATCGGCCAGAAGCTGATGGTTCGCCACTCGACGGTTTCGGTGAAATGGCCGAACAGGGCGATCGGTATCCCGCCGATCAAGGCTTGCCATGCCGTGAGCGAAATCACCGGCACGGAGGTTTGATCGTATTTGTACAGCACTGTGCCGCCCGCCCAGAAAATCGACGCGATCAGCATGCAGATTGCGCCTAACGGCGCTTGACCCAGCACGTCGTTCTCCGCGCCGATCAACAACATCATGCCGCCCATACCGAGCAATAGGCCAAGCGCGCGCTGCCAGGTAAAGTCCTCGCGCAGCAACCAAATGGAGAGCGGTACGCTCCATAACGGCATGGTATATCCCAGAATCGCCGCGCGTCCGGACGGCATCAGGCTGACGCCATAGATACAGAACATGTTCCAGCCGACGATATTGCATAACGCCAATTTAACGATCTGCGGCCAGTCGCGGCGCGGCGCGGCGATCGACTGCTTGCTGTACGCCGCGATGGCGAACAAACCGAGCGCGCTCAACACAATGCAGTCGCCGCGAAAAATCCAGGGCGGGATTTCGCGGATGACGACTTTAAGGATAGGCCAATTGAGACCCCAGCCCAGCGACAACAGGCCGAGCAGAATCAATCCGTAGCGGGGAATGGCGTTCATTGCGGAAAGGCTCGGTACCGCGGCGAGCCTATGCGGCCTGCACTAAATTGCCGATTTCGCGCTCCAATAGCACCGGGTCGCCCGCATTCAGTTCGACCAGGCGACGCAAATGGGTGATGCTGTCCAGATCGATGCGGTCGCAACGCAAGCCGATGCGCCCGTTGCTCACATGAACTACGGTGGCGGTCATAACGATAATCACGTCGTTGGTGAGGCCGACCTGCATTTCGCATTGCTCGTCGAGCGCGCCGGACCAGCTTTCGTCTACATCCAGCAACGCGCCTTTCAGCGAGATATCGACCAATCTGGCCTGCGAGACGCCTCCATGAAAACTCAGTTGCACCGGGTGATTGAACACGGCGCGCCAAAATTGACGACGATCATCGATAGTTTTGCTCACAAAAACATCTCCTTGGGTTCGAATCGTGCAGCGACTCGGGGGCGATTATAAACGTCGGGTATCATTGGCACGCGGAAATCGCACCTAGCGAAAGCTTCCTTTTAAATCGATTACACCATGAAACAGGCGGACGCCGCGATTCTCGACGACTTTATCGATGCAGTATGGATGACGGATGGGCTCGCCCGCGCGACGCTCGACAGCTATCGCAGCGATCTGTCGCTGTTTGCCGGCTGGTTGGAAACGCAAGCGCACACCCTGCTCACGGTCGACGAAGTTACGATCAACGCTTATTTGCTGTATCTGCACCAGCGGCCCGGCGGGATTAAATCCACGAGCCAGCGTCGCTTGATGGCCAGTCTACGCCGCTTATTCCTCTGGCTACGTCAACAGGGACGCTTGCAAAACGATCCCTTGCTGAACATTAGCCGCCCGCCGCTGACGCAGCGCATGCCCAAAACCCTGAGCGAAATCAATGTCGAGGCCTTGCTGAATGCACCCGATATCGAAACGCCGCTCGGTTTGCGCGACAAGGCGATGCTGGAAGTGCTGTACGCCACCGGCCTGCGCGTTTCCGAACTGGTCGGCCTGCGTCTGTTCGACATCAGCCTCAACGACCAAATAGTGCGTGCGATCGGCAAGGGCAGCAAGGAGCGCCTGGTGCCGCTGGGCGAAATCGGCGCCGAGTGGTTGCAACGCTATTTGACGACGGCGCGCGCCGGGATATTGAAACAGCACGTTTGCGATGCGGCATTCGTCACGACCCACGGCGCGGCGATGACGCGGCAGATGTTTTGGATGCTGATCAAGAAATATGCCGCATCGACAGGACTGCCCGCGCAAAAAGTATCTCCGCATGTGCTGCGTCACGCTTTCGCCACCCATCTGTTGAACCATGGCGCCGATTTGCGCGTGGTTCAGCTCTTGTTGGGTCATGCGGATATTTCGACCACGCAAGTCTATACCCATGTGGCGCGCGAGCGTTTGAAGCGCCTGCACGCCGAGCATCACCCGCGAGCTTGATTATGCATACATGTAAATATCGCTCGGCGCATGAAGAGCATGGCGGCGCCGCATGAGCCGCCGCTCGCGCCCGCCGCCCGCCGCCGCTGCCGCCGATCTCGCGCCACGACTGCCCGTCGTCGATCTACTGCGCGGCGTCGCGGTGGCGATGATGGTCGTTTATCATTTCTGCTACGACCTGAGCTGGTTCGGCTGGGCCGATTTTCATATGCTGGCCGATGCGCGCTGGATCGCTTGGCGCACCGTGATCGTCGCGTCGTTCCTGCTGCTGGTCGGCGTCAGTCTAGTGTTGGCGCAGCGACAAACATGGCGCAGCTACCGCCGTCGCCTGTGGCAGATCGCGGGCTGCGCCCTAGTGGTCAGCTTGGTCAGTGCATATCAGTTCGGCGAGCGCTTCATTTATTTCGGCATCCTGCATTTTATCGTCGTCGCTACGGCCTTGGGACGCTTATTATTGCCATTGGGTTTATGGAACGGTTTGGCGGGCGGCGCGATTATCGTATTCAGTTCTACTTTTCAAAGTGCGGCGATGAACCCACGT
>DATETD010000366.1:0-2156 GCA_035283885.1 Rhodocyclaceae bacterium | reverse complement strand
ACGATTGATGACGCCGCCGGCGCCGCCGCGACCGAAAGCCATGCCGCCTGGCCCCTTAAGCACTTCGAGACGCTCCAGATTGTAGAGATCGCGGTAAATCTGCATATCGTCGCGCACGCCATCGACGAAGAAATCGGCCGTCGTGTTGATCCCGCGCAGCACCACCTGATCGCGGTTGCCTTCGCCCTGCGCGCCGTGCGCGCCGGGAACGTAACGCAACGCATCGGCGACGCCCTGCATGGCTTGATCCTTGATTAAGGCTTCGGGAATCACGCTGACCGAAGCCGGCACCTCCTTCAATGGCGTGTCGGTCTTGGTAAATGTCGAGGAACGCTGGGCGCGATAGCCGGTGACCGGGCCGTCGGCGCGCTCGGCTTGGCCCTGAATCGTAATCTCCGCTAGAGTCGCCTCGCCGGCGCTATGCGCAGTGGCGTGGATGCCGCACGTAGCGATCGCGGCAATGGCGACGGACAGGGGTTTGCGTTTGAATGTCATGAGTAAGACTCCTAGTGTGTGGCTGGCTGGGAGACTTCGCCTGGCTTGCCGTGATGAATCGATTGTTATCGGATACTGCAGAAGACCGAACGTCGCTGTAGGCGCTCAGGGCGCGCTCGGTTCGGTCACGAAACCGATGCGCGTCACGCCCGAGCGCGCCGCCGCCGCCATCACCTGCGCCAAGGTTTCGTAGGGAGTGGTGCGTTCGGCGCGCAAATGCAATTCGGGCGGCGGCGTGCGCGCGGCGGCTTGCTTGAGCTGCCGCTCCAACTCGGCGGCGTCGACGCGCGCGCCGTTCCAGTACATCTGTGTGGCGGCGTCGATGCTGAGTTGTACGCTTTCCGGCGGCGGCGAATTCGGCGTCGACGACGCCTTGGGTAAATCCACCTTGACTGCATGCGTCAACAAAGGTGCGGTGACGATGAAAATTACCAACAACACCAACATAACGTCGATCAAGGGAATCATATTGATTTCGGCCAGCGCGCCGTCGCCATCGCCGTCGCCATCGGAAAAAGAACCGAACGCCATCTCGCTCTCCTTAGACGGCGCCGGCTGTCGCCGCCGGAGTTGTCGAGTTGGCTACGACGCGCGCGATGATGCGCTCGGAGGTGGCGACCACCTCCGCGCTATGCGGTGTCGCGTGCGCGCTGCCCTTTAAGCCGGTCACGAGGAAGGTGAACACGTCGTGGGCGAAGGAGTCGAGTTCGGCCAGCGTGTTGCGATTGGCGCGCGCAAACACGTTGTAAGCCACGGCGGCCGGAATGGCGACGGCCAAGCCGATGGCGGTCATAATCAACGCCTCGCCGACCGGCCCGGCGACCCGATCCAATGTGCCTTGCCCGCCGGCGCCGATCGCCATCAAGGCGTGGTAAATCCCCCAAACGGTGCCGAACAAGCCGACAAACGGCGCCGAAGACGCCACCGTGGCGAGGAACGTCTGCCCATACTCCATGCGCGCCTTATCTTGCGCGATGGCGCGTCGCAATGCTCGCGTCAAGAATTCGTCGGGCGTGCCGGCGTCGATCAAGCCGCGCGTCTTACGTCCCTCGCCCGCCGCCGTATGCTGCTCGATCGCCGTAAAGCCGTGATGCACCAAATGCGAAAACGGCTCGGTGACGCCGGTTGCGCGCAAACGGCGCGCGATCGCATCCAGACTTTCCGCCCGCCAAAAATCCGCCAGAAACATATGGCTTTTGCGCCGGGCGACGACGATGCGCGCGCCTTTGACGACGATCAAACTCCAGGCGCCGATCGACATCGTCGCCATCAACAGCAAAATCAGCCGTGCGATTGCATCGGCATGAGCGAGAAAATGGGCGAAGCCCAGCGAGTTTTCCATATTAGTCTTTCAATGAGAAGGCGATCGGAACCAGGACCGAGGCGACGACAGCTTCGTCGCCCAAGCGCGCCGCGACGAATTTCCAGCGCCGCACGGTTTCGAGCGCCGCGGTATCGAGGCGCGCAAAACCGCTGCTGCTGTGAAGCTGAACGTCCAGAGGCAAGCCGCTCGTATCGACGCGCACGCGCAACACGACTTTTCCCTGCTCGCCGAGTCGGCGCGAAAGTCCGGGATACGACGGCTTGGGATTATCGAGATAGTCGGCGTCGAAGCGCGGCGGCGCAGGAACAGGCGCCGGGGCGAGCGGCGGCTCGACGCT
>DATETD010000365.1:0-2504 GCA_035283885.1 Rhodocyclaceae bacterium | reverse complement strand
GTCGAGCCGGTGCGGCGCCGTGTCGATAACGCACAGCGTGCCGACGCCATAACCATCGGGAGTCACCAGCGGCGCACCGGCATAAAAGCGGATGTTCGGGTCGGACGTCACCAGCGGATTGTCGCGAAAGCGCTCGTCCTCCAAGGCATTCGACACCTCGAAAATCTCTTTGCCATGAATGGCGTGACCGCAAAACGAAATATCGCGCGGGGTTTCCGGCGCAGAGAGGCCCCGCGTGCTCTTGAACCATTGACGCTCGGCGTCGACCAAGGAAATCAGGGCGATCGGCGTGCCGCAGATTTGCGCCGCCAGACGCGTGAAATCGTCGAATTCTTCTTCGGCAGGCGTATCGAGAATCGCGTAGCGATGCAGAGCGGCGAGTCGCGCTGCTTCGCCGTCGCTTATCGGGGCTTTTTTCATCGGGGATCGTCGAACATGAATGGAAAAGTCGGCGCTGGAAAAGTCGGTGCTGGCGCGACGGATAGCGGTGGCGTCCTCACTGTCGGACATTGTGAAAGACGATCGAAGTCAAAATCGAGTCCACGAAAAGCACGAACAAAATCAAATCCCGTCAAAACGCTTGTGCCTTTCGTTCGTGCTTCTCGTGCCGTTCGTGGACAGGCTTTTTTGTTTTCCATCGAATTCGACAATTGTGACGGTGCGCGGTATCTCAGCCAACATGGAAGCGCTTGCCAAGCATGTTGGGCTTTAACCAGCCCAACGGGTTCTAATAGCTAGCGAATCGATAGCGGATAATAACGCGCCTACGCGGAATATTTGTTGCCATTCGAAAAGTCGGCGCTGACGGGACGGATAGTCGGCGTGGCGGCGTCTCTCTTGCCGTATTCGAGCCGACGCGGTAGATTGTCCCGACGCTTGGCGACCGATCCGTGCGCAAAACTTAGGATATCCGGCAAAATGACCCATGCAGCCCCCTGGATGCAAGACGCACCGAGCGCGGAACTGGCGGCGGTGGTCGACTACCATCAGCGCAGCAAGCATCGTCCGCAACGCTATGCGCCCTCGCTGGGCTATCTCGACTGGGCCAATCAACCCAATCCATTCCGCCACTACACCGGTGCGCCGCGCACGCCGCTACGCCGCAATGAACCGACCGCCGGCGCGCCGCCCTGGTTCGACGATCTGTACGGCGCAACGACTATCGCAACGCAAGCGCCGGACTTCGACAGTATTTCGCAACTGCTGTTCGATGCGTTCGCCCTGTCGGCATGGAAGCGCAGCGGCGCAAGCCGCTGGTCCTTGCGCTGCAATCCGTCAAGCGGCAATCTGCACCCGACCGAGGTCTATCTGCTATTGCCGGACGGCCCCGCGCTGTATCATTACGATCCGCTGGAACATGCGCTGGAACAACGTCTTAGGCTTGCGCCAAGTGCCTGGGCGAGCCTCAGCGCGGGCTTGCCGCCGCACAGTTTTCTCGTCGGCCTCAGTTCGATCCACTGGCGCGAAGCCTGGAAATATGGCGAACGCGCGTATCGATATTGCCAACACGATCTCGGCCACGCCATGGCGCAGCTCGCCTACGCCGCCGCCGCGTTGGGCTGGCAGGTGCGCGAACTGCCGCTCGCCGATACGGCGCTGGCGACGCTGCTCGGCATCGACCGTGCGCACGCCGCCGAAGCCGAAAGTCCGGGCGTCTTGCTGCGAGTGTCGCCGCCAGCGCCGAACGACGCGACCGTCTGGCAACTGCCGACGGCCTTGCTCGACGAATTGCGCTGCGCCGAATTGGCCGGCGTCGCCAACCGACTCAGCGCCGAAAATCTGCCGTGGGACGCCATCGATCAAGTCGCGCACGCCTGTTTGCGCGCTGCCGCCGCACCTTTGCCACCAAGGCCCGCGCATCCCGTCGCAACCGAAACGTCGCCGCGCCCTATTGCCGCGCGCCATATCTTCCGCACGCGCCGTAGCGCCGTGGCGATGGATGGGCGCACCGCCTTGCCGCTCGCCGACTTTGTGCGCCTAATGCAGCGCCTGACGCCTAGCGACACCGTGCCGTGGAATCTGCAAAGCTGGCGGCCCGCGCTTCATCCGCTGTTTTTCGTCCATCGCGTCGCCGGCCTCGCACCTGGCGTGTACCTGCTGTGCCGCGAGGCGCAAACTTTGCAGCGGCTACGCGCCGCCCTGGGGCGGTTTTCCCTCGAAGGAAATATCGCAGGCGTTCCCGCAACGCTATCGTTCTACCGACTGATCGCTGCCGACGTGCGCGAATTTGCGCGTCTAAGCAACTGCGGACAAGAGATCGCCGCCGACGGCGCGTTCTCGGTGGCGATGCTGGCCGAGTTCGATGCGCCGCTACGCGCATACGGCGCATGGATGTATCGCCGCCTGTATTGGGAAGCCGGTATGCTGGGCCAGGTGCTGTATCTAGAAGCCGAAGCCGCCGGACTGCGCGGCACCGGCATCGGCTGTTTCTTCGACGACACGATACACGAGGCGCTCGGTCTGGAGGATATGCAGTTCCAAAGTCTCTACGGCTTTACCGTCGG
>DATETD010000364.1:0-13047 GCA_035283885.1 Rhodocyclaceae bacterium | reverse complement strand
GTCTTCGCCGTGCGCGCCGTGAGCTACGACCTTGCCGCCAAGTCGCTGGATTATGCGCTGATCGGCAATGGAATAAGCGCCACCGGGTTTGCGATAAATTCCTCGCTCGTTTTCGCCGATAAATCGCTAGGCTATCGCTTGATCGTCATGCCGCAAAGCGATGCCTATGTGCTGATTTCTGGAGGCGCAGTCGATTCGATCACGCTGTCGACTTTCCTTACGGATTATGCTGTCGGCCAAAAATATTACTCGCATCCGAACTGGTCGGGCAATTTGAAGGTTCAGTTCGCCTCCGGCGCCGACAGTGGCGCGATCAAGCTGTTCGACAAAAACGGCGTCAAGTTGGACAATCGCGCCGACGCGACCTGGCAAAAAGTCAAAGCGAATGGCGTGGAAATGCTGATGTTATCCGCACTGCCCGACGATTATCACAGCCAGCGCCAATTGACGCCATTTGTCGCCGTCAATGCGGATGGCAAGGTGGCGTCCGGCGTCATGCTGAAGAAAGGCATGGTGATCGGTTCGAATCTGTTGCTTAATAAGGCGGCTATCGGCAGCATTCCCGGCGTGGCTAGCCCGACCCAGTAACTCCTTGCGCTAAAAGTCGGCGCTGGCGCGACGGCTCCGATGCGACCGTCGTGCTCGATTTGTCGCCGGCGTCGACTTTTTATGCGTGCTTTTGCAGCAGATCGTGTTCGACGGCATACACGGCGGCCTGGACGCGGCTGGCGAGATTGAGCTTCCTTAAAATACTTTGAACATGAATTTTGACGGTGCTTTCGGCCAGGTCGAATTGCCGTGCGATTTCCTTGTTGCTGGCGCCGGTGGCGAGTTGCGCCAATATCTCGCGTTCGCGCGGCGAGAGCCGGTCGCCGTCGGCGGCGATAGGTGCGGCAGGCTTGACGCCGCCTTTGCGCACGCTATTCATCAATTTCGCCGTCATTTGCGGCGACATCACCGATTCGCCGCGCGCCGCGCGGCGAATCGAGTCGAGCAGATAGTCGGTGTCGATATTCTTCAGCAGATAACCTTGCGCGCCGGCACGCAGGCAATCCATCAGGTCTTCGCCGTCCTCGGACACCGTCAGCATAATCACCGCCATATCGGGTAGATCCTGCGCTAGTAGTTGCAAGGCTTCTTTGCCCGAAACGCCGTGCATATGCAGGTCGAGCAATATTACATCGGGTTTGAGCGATTTGGCGCGTTTGACGCCTTCCAGCCCATCGCCCGCTTCGCCGACGACCTCGAAGCCCTCTTCGCTTTCGAGCAGGGATTTGATGCCGCGGCGAAATAGCGTGTGATCGTCGACCAATAACACTCTGATGCTCATGTCGTCTCCGTGCGTTGAGAATGCAAGGGCAGTGTAAGCTGGATTTCGCTGCCTTTGCCGGGCTGCGAGCGAATATTCAGCGCGGCGCCGATGCGATGCGCGCGTTCGCGCATGATCTTGAGGCCGACATGAGTGTCGGTGGGATCGTCGTGCAGCGGGTCGAAGCCGACGCCATCGTCGCCGACCGCTACTTGGCAGAGATGCTCGTTTTGCGTCAGGACGACATTGACCCGCTGGGCTTGAGCGTGCTTGCGCGTGTTGGACAAGGCTTCCTGCACGATATGCAGAATCTGCAATTCGTTGTCGGCGCCGATTTTCCGACTCTGCGATGCATGACGTTCGAAATGCGTGGCGATGCCGGTTTGGCCTTCGAATTTCTGCAAGGAAACCCGGATCGCTTCGGCCAGATCGGCTTGGCGCATGCGGGTGCGGAAATGCACCAGCAGTTCGCGCACATGGTCGTAGCTTTCCTGTATACCTTCGCGGATCGGCGTCAAGACGGAGCGCGCCTGTTCGACGTTGCCGCGCGCCAGCGATCCGGATAGCATTTGCGTCTGAATATTCAGAAAGGCTAATGACTGGGCGATGCTGTCGTGCAATTCCTGCGCGAGTTGATTGCGCTCGTCGGAGATGGCGGTTTCCTTTTCGTGCGACGCCAAACGCTGGTTGGCGATCGCCACGCCCAGATGCCGCCCCAAGGTTTCCATCAGACGTTGTTCGCGCTCGGGGAAGGCGTAATCGGTGCGATAATAGAGATTGAATATGCCTATCAGCTGTTTATGATGGCGAATGGTGAAGGCCGAGACGCAGGCGTAGCCCTCCAGCGCGCAGTCGGTGCGTTGCAACGGCGTCGAGCTGGATTCCAATCGGATCGTGCGCCAGATCGGCGTCGAATCGCGCGCAGCGACGCCGCATAGGCATTCGCCCATGCACAGCGTCGCTTCGGCTTGGAGAAAGCTTTCCGACATGGCTTCGTGCGCCACCAATTGCAGTTTGCCGGTTTCGGCATCGACCAAGCGAATCGCCGCGCCGTCGGCGCCGCTCATGGCGATCACGCGCTGCATAAAACCGCGACATAATTCGTCCTCGCTCGCCGATTCGCTCAGAAAGGCGGCGATTTCGTACAGCAGCGCCAATTCCTGATTTTTCTCCGCGAGGCTGCGGGTTTTCGCTTCGACGCGCTGTTCCATGGTGGCGTACATATTTTCCAATTGTTCGGTCATGCGGTTGAAGCCGCTCGCCAGATCGCCGAATTCGTCCTGAGTTTCGATATCGAGGCGCATGCTGAAGTCGGCGTCGGCGATGCGGCGTATGCCTTCGCGCAATCGCATTACCGGACGAATGACATTGAAGTGAAACCAGAACACCAGCACCGAGGTGCCGACCAAGGCCAGCGCCAACAGTTCGAGTTGGTAGGTCAACAGTCGCACCGTGTTGCGCGAATTGCTGGTTTCTATCGTGGCGACGAGGCGATGGATGTCGCCGACGAAGGCCTCGATATCCGCACGATGATTGCGCATGCGATCTTCCTGCGCGCTATGCTCTTCGGTCGCGATGGTGTCGAGAATCAACGGGCGAATATGCTCGATCCAGCGTTGCTTGAGTTGCGCCACCAGCGCATGGGCGTTGCTGTCTTGCGGCAGAAATAGCGGGCGCGCGGGATTGCCCTTGTCCAACTCGGCCAATACGCGCTCGAAATGTTCCAGTTCGATATGCACATCGTGCTTCAACTGCGCGCGTTCTTCCGCGGTGCGTCCGTTTTGCGAGGCCAGATAGGCCAATCGATACATGCGCATCCGTTCCGAACCGGCGTCGTTGATCGCCGCCGCCCCCCCCTCCAATTGACGCGACACCGCCAGGGTCATGCCGATAGCGGCGAGGGCGACAAAAAAATACAGCACCAGAATGCCGACGATTTTATTGCTGAGTTTGTGCTGGAATCGCTTCATGGTTGCGTGAAAACGTGGCGAAGGTCGCCACGCTAGGCCGCTTTGTCGGGCATGTCAAGCCGCTGTCGTGTGGCGATGCGGCGATCCGTCCCGCCAGCGCCGACTTTTGCATGCAGCAATCCGCGCGGAAAGTTGGGATAGCGCCGCAAGATGCAATACAATTAGGGTTTGGCGATTATTCGAGGAAACGGCAATGAGCGAGGTTATTCCGCGCGGCACGAGTGCGCATAATCCGGATCTGGACTGGAGTCAGGTGCGCGAAACGGTGTTGATGCTGGAGCTTTCGGTCGGACAGATCGAAGGCGCAATGAAGGACAGCAATTCGTCGGTGGAGGTATTGACCGACACCTTCACCACGATGGCGGGTTATATGAGCATGATGTCCGACGCCATCGTCTCCTTGCCCGACGACGGTGCGGCGGGAGAGACTAAGGAAAAGCTGCAAGGCGCGGCGAATCATGTGACGGGGATGGTGCATCAGTCGATCATCGCGTTCCAGTTCTATGACAAGCTTGTGCAGCGTCTAGCGCACGTCAATCACAGTCTGGCCGAATTGGCGTCGCTGGTCACCGATAACGGCAGGCTCTACAATCCGGGCGAATGGAAGGCGCTGCAAGGAAAAATACGTTCGAAATATTCCATGAAGGAAGAGCAGGCGATGTTCGAAGCCGTGATGAGAGGCGTCCCGGTCAAGCAGGCGCTGGAGCAGTTCATGCACGATATGAAGGGAAAGCAGGACGACGATATCGAGTTGTTCTAAGATGCGAACGACTCATGGCGCTTCCCCATCCAATCCCAATTCCTGAATCTTGCGCGTAATGGTGTTGCGACCGATACCGAGCAGTTGCGCGGCCTCGATGCGCCGTCCGCTGCTGGCGTGCAGCGCGCGGCGGATCAGCGTGGCTTCGAATTGGCGAGTGAGTTGATCGAACACCTGACCGGGGGCGGCGACCAGTTGGCGGTCGGCTTCGCCGGTGAGGCTGACGAGCCAATCGTGCGCGGCTTCCGGCGGCGGGTTTTCGCGTAACTCGCTCGGCAAGTCGCAAATATCCACCGTCGGCCCCGGCGCCATGACGGTGAGCCAGTGGCAAAGGTTCTCCAGTTGGCGCACATTGCCGGGGAATGGCAGTTGCTGCAAATAATGGAGTGCGGCCTCGGTCAGTTGTTTGGCTTCGCCGCCGAGGTCTTGGGCGCTTTTTTGCAAAAAATGACGTGCGAGCAGAGGAATGTCGTCGCGCCGTTCGCGCAACGGCGGTAGGCGCAACCGTATCACATTGAGTCGATGGAATAAGTCCTCGCGAAACAGACCGGCCTTGACGCGGTCTTCGAGATTTTGATGCGTGGCGGCAATGACGCGTACGTTGGCCTTAACCGGATGCTGTCCGCCGACGCGATAGAAATGGCCATCCGACAATACGCGCAGCAAGCGGGTTTGCAGTTCGGCGGGCATATCGCCGATTTCGTCGAGGAACAAGGTGCCGCCGTCGGCTTGCTCGAAGCGGCCTTGGCGTTGCGTGGTGGCGCCGGTAAACGAGCCGCGTTCGTGGCCGAAAAGTTCGGATTCGAGCAGGTCGCGCGGAATTGCCGCGGTGTTGATGGCGATAAAGGCGGCGTTGCGCCGTGGGCTATGGCGGTGCAAGGCGCGTGCGATCAACTCCTTGCCGCTGCCCGATTCGCCGTTGATCAATACCGTGGCGTGAGACTGGCTCAGGCGACCGATGGCGCGAAACACCTCCTGCATCGCGCTTCCCTGGCCGAGGATTTCGGAAACGGCGCTGATTTCCTCGGTGGCGCTCGGCGCGGGCGTCGGCGTTTGCGTCTGCACGATCGCACGGCGCACCAACTGCACCGCTTGATCGACGTCGAAGGGTTTGGGCAAGTATTCGAACGCGCCGCCTTGAAACGCCGCCACCGCCGAATCCAGATCGGAATAGGCGGTCATGATGATGACAGGTAAGTCGGGGTGCGTGTTTTTGATCTGTTTCAGCAGATCCAGTCCGCTAGCGCCGGGCATACGGATGTCGGACAGCAGCACTTTCGGCGACGGATCGTTGTGCAAGGCGCGTAAAGCGTCGTCGGCGCTGCCGAAGCTTTTGAAGGGAATGTTTTCGCGTCCTAGGGCTTTTTCCAGCACCCAGCGGATGGAGCGGTCGTCGTCGATAATCCAAACGGGATTCATGGCAGGCTTTCTGTCGGAAATTATTCGGAATCGGTCTTGCGGGTGAGCGGCAGCAGGAGCGAAAAGCAGGTGTAACCCGGACGCGAACTCACATTGATGCTGCCGCCGTGCTGATGGATAAAGCTTTGCGCGATCGATAGCCCCAAGCCGCTGCCGTCGGCGCGACCGGAAACCAGAGGATAGAAAATTTCGTCGCGCAGGTGATCCGGGATGCCGGGGCCGTTATCGATAATACATAACTCGAGCGCAAGCCGGTAGCGTTTTTTGGCGAGCGTGACCTGGCGGGCGGCGCGGGTCTGAAAGGCGATGCGACCGTCGCCTTGCATCGCTTGCGCGGCGTTGCGCGCAATATTCAGGATCGCCTGTATCAGTTGTTCGCGGTCGGCGGTGATTTCGGGCAGCGAGGTGTCGTAGTCGCGTAGCACTTCGACGCGCGGAAATTCCGCATGGATCAAACGGCGCACCCGTTCGAGAATTTCGAGGATATTGATTTGTGCGGGGTGCATCGCCCGATGCGAGGATAGCAGACGGCGCATCAGGTCTTGCAGGCGGTCGGCTTCGGTGATGATGACTTGGGTGTATTCGCGCAGATGTTCGGAGTGGAGTTCGTGCTCCAGCAATTGCGCCGAACCGCGGATGCCGCCGAGCGGGTTTTTGATTTCATGCGCCAGATTGCGCACCAGTTCGCGATTGGCTTGCTGTTGCTGGGCAAGTTGCTCTTCGCGCGCCGCTTTGAGTTGCTGATCGATCGGGCGGATTTCCAGCAATAGGCGTGCGCTCTCGACATCGACCGGCGTGACGGTGCAATCGACATGCAGCGAGCTGTTGTCTTTGAGGTTGAACTGAATGTTGTGGCCGGAGTAGCTCCAGTTGCGTTGCACGGCGTTGTCGAGTGCGGACTTAAGCTCGGCAGGATCGCCGACCACGCTATGCAGCGGACGCCCGACGATCTGGCGCAGGCTGAGCGAGAACAGATTTTCGGCCGCCGGGTTGGCGTGGCGAATAATCCTCGCGGCGTCGATCAGTAGGATGGCGGTCGATAGCAGATCCAGTCCATGGATGACTTGCGACAGTGCTAACGGGGTGGCGTAGGCAGGGGCGGGTGGGCTCATGCCAGCCAGTCAAGCAAGTAGCGGACCAGCTAGAGCGAGGCGGCGTCAATGCGTCAGCGCAGATTGGCGAGTTCTTTTTTAAGCGCTTCGATATTGCGCTCGTGTAAGGCTTGGGTGTCGCGTAGCGCCTGCATTTTGTCGGCAGGTAGATTGGCGGCTTCGAACAACGCGCGCTTGGCTTTATCCAGGGATTGCTGCTCGTTGGCAAGCTCTTTTTCGAGGATGGCGCGGCGGTCGGTGTCGCGGACTTTTTGTTCGGTGCTCGATACGCGCGGGAAATCGGCCGGGGTCGCGTTGGCGCGCGGTTTAGCGTTGCGTGCGCCAGCCGGTTGCGGTTCGGATGAGGCGACGGGTTGATGCGAGAGTACGATGCAATCTTTGCTATTGGTTTTTTGGTTGGTGTATAGCACCACGCCGGAGCCGTCCGCACACTTATAGAGCGTGCTGGCGCTTGCCGTCGGCGAGCTTAAGGGGAGCAACAGGCAAAAGAAAAGCGGAAGTGTCTTCATAATGGCCAAGTCTATCCCAATGCGGTAAGTTCGCACAATGAAAAAGGCGGGCAAAGCCCGCCTTTTTACGCTGCGAAACGATCGTTGCGGCTTAGATCGAGTAGTACATCTCGTATTCGATCGGGTGAGTGGTCATGCGGAAACGCGTGACTTCTTCCATCTTGAGTTCGATATAGGCGTCGATCATTTCGTTGCTGAACACGCCGCCGCGCGTCAGGAACTCGCGATCCTTGTCGAGGTAGTCCAGCGATTGGTCGAGGCTTGCGCACACGGTCGGGATCTTCGCGTCTTCTTCGGGCGGCAGATCGTACAAGTTCTTGTCGGCGGGATCGCCGGGGTGAATCTTGTTCTGCACGCCGTCGAGGCCGGCCATCATCATCGCGGTGAAGCCGAGATAGGGGTTGCAGCCGGGATCGGGGAAGCGCACTTCGATACGACGCGCCTTGTCGGACTGAACGTAGGGCACGCGGATCGAGGCCGAACGGTTACGCGCCGAATAGGCGAGCTTAACCGGGGCTTCGAAGCCGGGAACCAGACGTTTGTACGAGTTGGTCAGCGGATTGGTGATCGCGTTCAACGCGCGCGCATGCTTGATGATGCCGCCGATGTAGTACAGCGCGAATTCGGACAGGCCGGCGTAGCCGTTGCCGGCGAACAGGTTCTTGCCGTCTTTCCAAATCGACTGGTGCACGTGCATGCCCGAGCCGTTGTCGCCGACGATGGGCTTGGGCATGAAGGTCGCGGTCTTACCGTAGCTGTGAGCGACGTTATGGATCACATACTTCAGGATTTGAGTCCAGTCGGCGCGTTGCACCAGGCTGCTGAACTTGGTGCCGATTTCGCATTGACCGGCGGTGGCGACTTCGTGGTGATGCACTTCGACCGGCACGCCGCAGGATTCGAGCGCGATACACATTTGCGCGCGGATATCGTTGAGGCTATCGACCGGCGGCACGGGAAAATAGCCGCCCTTGACGGTCGGACGGTGGCCGGTGTTGCCGCCGTTGATCTTCTCGGCGGAGGCCCAAGCGGCTTCCTCGGAGTTGACCTTGCAGAAGGAACCCGACATATCGATTTTCCACTCGACCGAGTCGAAGATGAAAAATTCGGGTTCCGGGCCGAAATAGGCGACATCGCCGATGCCGGAGGCCTTGAGGTAGGCTTCGGCGCGTTTGGCGATCGAGCGCGGATCGCGATCGTAACCTTTGCCGTCGGAGGGTTCGACGACATCGCAGGTCAGAATCAGCGTGGTTTCTTCCATGAACGGGTCGACATACGCAGTGGCCGGATCGGGCATCAGCAGCATGTCGGACGCTTGAATGCCCTTCCAGCCGGCGATGGAGGAACCATCGAAGGCATGGCCATCTTCGAATTTTTCCAGGCCAAAATGGGAGATCGGCACGCCAACGTGCTGTTCTTTGCCACGGGTGTCGGTGAAGCGGAAGTCCACGAAGCGAACTTCTCTTTCTTCAACCAGTTTGACTACGTCTTGTGGGGTCATTAACTACTCTCCTGTGTGAAGCAAAAAAACTGAAATCGATAGCGGAATCGGTGCAGCGCTTTTCTCCAGCAGTTATCGTGCCAATTGAGCCTGGAAAAACCCGGCATTTTGCCATAAATCGCGCGGGGCTTTGGGAATTAATGGTCGTAAAACACTTTCGATCGCAGCAAGAGACATTGCCTTATCGGAAAATCGCAGCGCAATGCACCCGATGGGTGCATTTTCTTCGACCTATGCACCACAACGATGCATGGATCGATGGTGCATCTGAATCGCGGCTTCGACGGCGGCGAACAGACTGGTCGCCGACGCCTGTCCGCTGGCGGCGAGATCGAGCGCCGTGCCATGATCGACCGAGGTGCGGATAATCGGCAAGCCCAGCGTGACGTTGATGCCTTCGTCGAAGGCGGCGAACTTGAGCACCGCCAACCCCTGGTCGTGGTACATCGCGAGTTGCGCATCCGATCCGGCCAGCACCTTGGCGGTGAATAGGGTGTCCGCAGGCAAGGGGCCTTCCAGGTCGAAGCCTTCGGCGCGCAGCGCGTCGAGCACCGGGCGGATCACGTCGAGTTCCTCGCGCCCCATATGGCCATCTTCGCCCGCATGCGGATTGAGACCGGCGACCAAGATGCGCGGACGCGCAATGCCGAATTTGGCGATCAGGTCGGCATGGAGAATGCGAATCGTGGCGTCGAGTTCGCCTGCCGTCAATGCGGCGGGCACGTCTTTGAGCGCCAAATGGGTGGTTGCCAAGGCGACGCGCAGTCCGGCGCCGGCCAGCATCATCACCACGCGCGGCGTGGCGCTGCGTTCGGCGAGATATTCGGTATGGCCGGTAAACGGAATGCCTGCGTCGTTGATGACGGCTTTATGCACCGGAGCGGTGACCATCGCGCCGTATTCGCCGCTCAAGCAGCCGGTTAGCGCAATATCGAGCAATTCGAGCACATACGGCGCATTGGCGATGTCGAGGTGTCCGGCGACGCAGGGCGCGCGCAACGGGACGTGACGAATCGGCAAGCCGGAGATATCCACGCCCAATTTTCGGGCGCGCTGCTCCATTAAGCTGCGGTCGGCCAGCACCAGCAGCGGCACTGGCCAACGGCGCTGCGCCAGTTGCAGGCAGATATCCGGCCCGATGCCGGCGGGTTCGCCGCTAGTGACGACGATGGGGGACGTAGCATTCATAAAAGTCGGCGCTGGCGGGACGGATGGGGGCGGCGATCAACGCTCTTCGGTTCGATATTCGACATAGGCGCGATCGCGCATTTGTCGCACCCAATCTTGATAGGCTTCGTCGGATTTGCGTTCGCGCAACACTTGGCGCGCCGCCATGCGTTTACGTTCGGCGCTGGCGTCCTCGGTGCGGCGTTCGAGTACTTGAATCAGATGGAAGCCAAACGGCGAGTGCACCGGTTCGCTGAGCTGGTTGATTTTCAAGGCATCCATCGCACGTTCGAATTCCGGTACGGTGTCGCCTTGATGCAGCCAACCCAGATCGCCGCCCTTCGAGGCGGACAGATCGTTGGAATTCAGGCGCGCCATTTCGGCAAAGTCGGCGCCGTTGTCGATACGCTCCTTCAGCAAGGTCAGCTTGCGGCGCGCTTCGCTTTCCGCCATGAGTTCGTTGATCTTGATGAGGATATGGCGCGCGCGAGTTTGTTTAACCGCTTTGATCGGCAGTGCGCCGCCGCGACGATCCAGCAGTTTGACGATATGAAAACCGGCCGGACTGCGCAAGATATCGCCGACATCGCCGGGGTTCAGTTTAGACACGGCTTCGGCATATAGGGCCGGCAAGCGATTCATCGGGCGCAGGCCCATATCGCCGCCCGTCAGCGCGTCGGGCGCTTCGGAGAAGCTGGCGGCGACTTTGGCGAAGTTGTCGCCCTTGCGCAGTTGAGTCAATGCCGCTTGCGCGCGCGCGCCGATGCGCATCAATTGATCGGGCGTCGCCTGCTCCGGCACGCGCAGTACGATATGGGCCAGATGCACTTCGATGGCGCTCGCATCGTCTTGCTGCGGATTGGCCAGGTAATTATCGATTTCGCCTTCCGAAATCACGATGCGGTTTTCGACTTCGCGTTCGCGCAGCCGCGACAGCGTCATTTCTTCGCGAATTTCTTCGCGAAATTTAGCCCAGCGCAGACCGTCTTTTTCCAGCGCCGCACGAAATTCGCCCAGCGATAGTCGGTTGTTGTCGGCGATACGACGCAAAGCGGCGTCGAGATCGATGTCGGAGACGCGCAAACCGGTTTCTTTCGCGAACTGCAACTGCACGCGATCGTTGATCATACGTTCGAGCATTTGTCGCTCCAGCACCTCGCGCGGCGGCAATTGCACGTTCTGGCGGCGCAGTTGTCGTTCGACCGTCATCATGCGGTTGTTCAATTCGAAACCGGTGATCGCCTCGTCGTTGACGATGGCCACGATGCGGTCGATTTCGACCGGTTGCGCACGTTTCGACGGGGCGTCGCTTTGCGCATGTGCGGAACCGAGCAGTAGGCCGCACAGCAGGTAGGCAAAAATTCGAGAAATCATGGCATGACCAGGGTGGGTTCGTTGATGGACGGGGCGATGACGCCGTAGCCCGGCACATTGCGCTTGAGCAGTTCGAGCGGGTTGGCGCCGATGCGAGCAAAATCGGTAAATTCAAGTTGGATGAAAATTGCGGTGTTCGAGCGTTGAATCTGCGTCGCCAGGCGTTGCAGTACGAAGCGCGAGGTCCAACAACCGCCATCGTATTCGAAGCCGACGACGGATTCCACCATACGCCGGTCTTTGGTCGAATAGTTGAGACGCCCAAGGCCATGCCAGCCGTTTTGCAGCGGCCACTGGCCGGAAAAATCGACCTGACCGAGTTGATCGCGCGTGTAACGATAGGCGGCGTTGAAGATTTTGCGCGCTTCCGGTTGATAGCGACCGCCCAAATTGATGCGCTCCATGCGGTTATTGCGCGGATTGTATTGCAGGCCGCTGTCGAGATAGACGCTAGGCAGCAGCCTGCCCGACAATGCGCCGAGGAAATCGGTCTGACGGTCGGTGCGCAGATTCTCTCCGGGCAGGCCGACTTTCTGCGTGCTGAAATAGATGCGTTGTCCAAAGCCGGCGCGCAAAATTTCGCTGCCGGTTTGCGTCGACAGCAGGCGCGAAGTCAGCATCGCCGTGATTTGATCGGCATCGCCGATGCGATCGCCGCCGGCATAACGATTCTCGGAGAAAATCTGCGCGAAATCGAAGCCGACCGCGCCGCTATCGAACACCGGAATCAGATTCTGATCGCGCGTCGGGATGTAGAGATAATACAGTCGCGGCTCCAACGTCTGGGTGACGTCGTTGTCGAACACGCGCGCCGGGCGCTCGAACACCACCCCGGCGTCGGCGCTGAAAATCGGCAGATCGCGCGTCAGCGTATCGGGCGTGCCGACGGCCTGGCGATCCAGACGGTAGCGCGTGGCATGCACGCCGATTTTCGGCGTCAGATAAAACGCCGAAGTTTGCAGCGGCAAAGAAAGCTGCGGATAAACCGTCAAGCGCTGCCCTTCGACCAAGCTGGGATGACGGAAATTGACGTGCTCGCTTTTGAAGCTGAAATTGACGCCCAGCGGCAGATCGCTGCGATACGCCGTCAGCGTCAGTTGCGGCAGACGTCGGTAGGGTTCGGCGACCTTGGGCAGCGACGGGTCTTGCAAGGTTTGGAAGCTTTGCGCCAATAAATTCGCCGACCACCATTCGCCGCTATAGCCCACGCTGCCTTGGCGCAATAGGTTGGTCTGCGCGATCACCGAAGAGCTGTTCGACATATCGCTCAGGAAGGTGTCGTCCGAGGCGCCGTTGAATATCAGCGAGCCGGTCACGCCGTAACCCAGATGATGTTGATGATTCAGCGTATAGGACGAGCGCCGTCGCCGATCCAGGCGGTCGTCGGGGATGATTTGACCTTGGAATGTGCCGTGGTAGTCGGTTTGCAGATAGCGGTATTCGCCGTTCCACAAGACGCCGCGCTTCGACATCCAGCGCGGCGAAACGGTCAGGTCCTGGTTGGCGGCGATATTCCAGTAAAACGGCTGAGTGAACTCGAAGCCGCCGCGGCTGGTCGAGCCTAGCGTCGGCGCCAATAAGCCGCTTTTACGTTCGCGATTCAACGAAAACGTCAGCCAAGGCGAATACAACACCGGCACGCCCTTGAAATACAGCGTAGCGTTGCGCGCCGTGCCGACGTCTTCGCCGTAATCGAGGCGCAAGCTGGAGGTGCGCGCGAACCAATCCGGATCGCCGTCGGCCTTCGGCTCGCAAGTGCTGTAGGTGGCGTCGTCGAGTCGATAATGGCCATCGCCCAGCAATTCCAGTCGTGCGGCTTTGCCGTGGCCGGTCGTCAATTCGGGGCCGGAATGCGCGGGGCCGGAATGCGGATCGCTGGACGCACGGTCGGTCGCCCACTGCAATTCGAGTGCGGCGGCGGGTGTT
>DATETD010000363.1:0-5481 GCA_035283885.1 Rhodocyclaceae bacterium | reverse complement strand
CGCGAGTAAACCCGCCGAATCCGGACTCAATTCGGCAGTGAATACGGTGGTGTTTTTATCCAAGGCCGGAGAATTCAACCGTGCGCCCAGCAAGGGATGCGCATCCACCTTGATTGCCGACTGAGCGACTGGCTTGACGTGCGAGCCGATCCAGTCGATCCAACATGAACGGCGCTGGAACGGATAGTTCGGCAAGCTCGCATGGCGCGGGCCGTCGCCGTTCACCGCATGCCAGTTGACTTCCGCGCCGCGCACCCAAAGATTGCCCAAGCTTTCGAACAAGGTTCCCCACGACGGCTTGCCCGCACGCAGGCTCGGCAACCAAACGCAGGCGTCGGCCACGTCGCTGCCGAGACTCGCGGCGATTTCGCGGCCCAAGGCGCACAAGGTCGGCTTAGGGCCGACTTCGACGAAGATGCGATAGCCGTCGTCGAGCAAGGCGCGCATTCCTTCGGCAAAACGCACCGGCGCTTCGACATGGCGCACCCAGTAATCGGCGCGCGCGAATTCCTCGCGCGCGAGCTTGCCGGTCAAGGTCGAATAGATCGGCAAGGACGGCGCATGGAATTTGATCTGCTGCGCCGTCGCGGCGAACGGCGCCAGCATCGGCGCCATCATCGGCGAATGGAAGGCATGCGAAACGCGCAAGGCGCGCGCATCGACCCCGGACGCCAGCAAGCCCTCCGCCAAAGCGCTCGCCGCGAGCGGATTGGTCGACACCACCACATTGCGCGGGCCGTTCAAGGTCGCCACCGCCACTTCGCCCGACCACGGGCGTATCACATTTAAAGTTTCGGCTTCGGACAGCGGCACCGACACCATCGCGCCCGGCGCGCATAAAGTCTGCATCAAGCGACCGCGTTCGGCGATCAAGCCGATCGCGTCTTCGAGCGAAAACACCCCGGCGACGCAGGCCGCCGCGTATTCGCCGACGCTATGACCGAGCATCGCATCGGGGCGAACGCCAAACGATTGCCACAACCGCATCGTCGCGTACTCGATCGCAAACAGCACCGGCTGAGTGATCGCCGTCGCATTTAAAGCCTCGGGATCGCCGTCGCCATAAATCAGCTCGATCAAGGACGCGCCCAAGCGTGGGCGCAGCAAGGCGTCGCATTCGTCCAAAGCGCTGCGAAACACCTCGGATTCGAGGTACAGCTCATGCGCCATGCGATGGTATTGACTGCCTTGTCCGGTGAATAAAAAAGCGACCTTGCCGCCGCCGCCCGCGACGGCGCGCGCACGCGGCGCATCGCCCAAGGTCAAGCGCTGCGCCATACCGCCCGGACTATGCGCGGCAACCGCCATACGGAACGACCATGCGCTGCGTCCTTCGACCGCGCTGCGGGACAGCGCCGACCATTGCGCCGGGTCGTTTTCCCAACTCGAATCGGTCAAACGTTCGCGCCATGCGGCGGCCAAGGCGCTCAAGGCCGCATCGTCCTTGGCCGACAGCGGCAGCAATTGCCACCGCGCCCCACGCGCTGCCGCGTGCGGCGCCACCGGCTGAGGCGTCAAGCCGGTCACATTGCCGACGACGATGTGCGCATTGGTGCCGCTGAAACTGAAGGAGCTCACCCCGGCAAAACGCTCGGCATCAACCCACGGCTGCAAGCTAGTCGGCACCGCGAGCGGCAACTCGGCCCACGGAATATGCGGACTCGGTTGTTTGAAATGCAGATGCGGCGGCACTTGACCGTGTTGCACCACCAAAATCGCTTTGATCAGGCCTGCAATCCCCGCCGCCGATTCGAGGTGGCCGAAATTGGTTTTGACCGAAGCGACGCGCAACGGTCGATCCGCGTCGCGTCCCGTGCCATAGGCGCTGCCCAAGGCGCGCAATTCGATCGGATCGCCCAAGGCGGTGCCGGTGCCATGCGCTTCGACATAGCCGACTTGCGCGGGCGCGACGCCACCGGCTTCGAGCGCCTGACGTATCACTTTGGTCTGCGAAGGGCCGTTCGGCACCGTCAAGCCGCCGCTCGGGCCGTCCTGATTCACCGCCGAACCGCGGATCACCGCGAGAATCTTGTCGCCATCGCGTTGCGCATCGGACAGCCGTTTCAACACCACCAAGCCGCCGCCTTCGCCGCGCGCATAGCCGTCGGCGGCGGCGTCGAAAGTCTTGCAACGCCCATCGGGCGACAGCATATGCGCTTTGGAAAAATTGATAAAGGTTTCGGGGCCGTAGATCAGATTCACCCCAGAAGACAACGCCATATCGCACTCGCGCGCGCGCAGGCTCTGGCACGCCAGATGCGTCGTCACCAGCGAGGACGAACATGCGGTATCGACGATCAAACTCGGCCCCGTCAGCCCCAGCGTATACGACAGTCGCCCGGCCGCCACGCCCAAAGAACCGCCGGTGCCGGAATAGGCGTTGATGCGCGTGGGATCGCCCGACCAGATCAGATGCGCGCTGTATTCGGGGTTCGAGATGCCGACGAACACCCCGGTGCGGCTGTTATACACGCTATCGATCGGAATATTCGCGTTCTCGAACGCCTCCCACGCCAACTCCAACACCAGGCGCTGCTGCGGGTCGATGCTCGCCGCTTCGCGCGGCGAGATGCCGAACACCTGGGGATCGAAGCGATCGACATCCGACAAGAAGCCGCCGCAACGCGTATAGGTCTTGCCCGGCGCATCGGGATCGGGATCGTAAAAGTCGTCGATAGCCCAACGCTGCGGCGGCACTTCGCAAATCGCATCGCGCCCCGCGCATAGCATTTCCCAATACTTCTGCGGCGTATCCGCCCCGCCCGGAAAACGGCACGACATCCCGACCACGGCGATAGGCTCGCGCCGTTCGCGCTCCATGCCGTCGATCTTGTTCTGCAGCGCCTGAATGGCCGCCAATGCGCGTTTGGTGGCGGAAAGTTCAGCAGTGCTCATCGCTTACATCCTTCAAAATATTGAAATTGATTCAAAATGTCTCATTGGCCGCGCATGAATGCGCCATCGATCCCTAGTTCCCCGCCTGTTCGAGCAGCGCCAACTGCGCCAGCAATTCGGCCTCGGCTTGATCTTCGGATAAGTCCTCGACCGAACCGACAAACGCCGTGGCTGTCGTCGTTCCCGCCGCTTCCGCCACCGCCGTCGGTCGATCCGCTTCGCCCAATAGCTCCATCAGGTAATCCGCCAGGGCTTCTATCGTCGGGTAATCGAATAGCAAGGTGGTGCTCAAGGTCATGCCGAGCAGGGTTTCGAGGCGATTTTTGAGTTCGACGGCGATCAACGAATCCACGCCCAGATCGAATAGGCGTTGACGCGGCGCGACTTCGCTGCGCGACAGGCGCAACACCTCGGCGACGCGCGCGATCAATTCGTTCAACAATAAAGCGCGCCGCTCGGCGGGTTTGATCTCCTGCCACTGCTGGCGCAACGTGCGCACTTCGTCCGTCGCCTGCACTTCGGCCACGCGGCTGAGGAACGGGCCGACGCGACCGCGCGTATAGCGCGTCCAATCGAGCGCCAGCACGCCGACTTGCGCCGGCGCGCCCGATTCCGCATCGATCAAAGCCGACAAAATCGCTAGCCCCTGACTAGGAACGATGCCGCTCACGCCGATCGATTCCAGCCGTGCGCGTTGCGCTTCGTCCAGACGCGCCGCCATGCCGACTTCGGCCCAAGGACCCCAATCCACGCTCAGACCGGACAGCCCCATCGCGCGCCGCTGTTGCGCCAAGGCGTCGAGCACCGCATTCGCAGCGGCGTAACTGGCCTGGCCCGCCGAACCGAGCAGACCCGCAATCGAGGCGAAATTGACGAACAAGACCTCGGGCTGAGGAATCAGTCGATGCAAATTCCATGCACCATGCGCCTTGGCGGCGAGGGTTCGGCCGAAACGCGGCCAATTCTGGCCGCCGATCAAGCCATCGTCGACCTGACCCGCGAGGTGAAACACCCCCCCTAAGGGCGCTTGCTGTTGTCGAATCGCCGCCAAAGCCGCCTGCAAAGCGTCGTAATCGGCGACATCGACCCGATACCAGCGCGCCTGTACGCCGCGTTGCTCCAGCGACTGCAACCAGTCCGTATCGGCGTTGCTGCGCCCGAGCAGCGCCAAATGCCTCACGCCCTGTGCCGCGAGCCAATCGACCAGCACCCGGCCGAGTGCGCCTTGCGCGCCGGTAATCAGATAACTGCATTCGGGTTTGAATGTCGCCGCGAGTTCGTGCGCCGCCGCTTTTTTCAGCGGCAAGGCGTCCAAACGCGCCGCATGCACCTCGCCTTGTCGGCACGCCAGACGAGTTTCCGCCGTCGGCGCCGCCAGCGCAAGCATCAGATCGGCGATGGACTGCGAAGCCGTCGTTTCGGGCTGAAGATCGACCGTAGCGCAAACAATGCCCGGCGCTTCTTGCGCGAGCGTATGCGCCATGCCCCATACGGCGGCCTGATGCGGCGCGGGTACGGCGTCGTGCAGTAGCGCCGCTTGGGCGCCTTGGGTCACCCAACAAACGCGCACGGCAGTAGCCACACCCGCCGCCGTATCCGTCCCGCCAGAGCCGACTTTTCGCGTCGCCAAGGCTTGCGACAAATGCAAAGCGCCGGCCAAGGCTTGCTGCTGATAGGAACGCCAATCCTCTTCCTCCTGCAAAGGGCCGGCATAACCCAGCCCCCACAGATATACGATACGATCGAGCGCGCCGCATTGCGCCAACAACTTATGCATATCCTCGGGCTCGTGCGGCGCGACGCTGTAGTCGTCTTCGGCATTGACGCGCCAGCCGGTCGTAGTTGCAATCACAGCGGCCGCTCTGGCCAACACCACGGTCAATCCCTGCGCGCGCAAGTTTTGCGCTAGCCCTTGAGCGATCTCCGCTCCGGGGCCGCTCGCATCGGAGAACACGAGCCAACTGCCGCTCGATGGATTCGGATTCGGCGGCGTCGCCAAGGCTTCCCAAGCGAGACGATAGGTCGCGGGCGCATGCGCCGTGCGTTGTTGCAACAAGGCGTTACGGCTGGCGCGTCGGCCTTCCAGGCCGATAAACGAAGCGACCGGCTCGCCTTCTTCGGTATACAGATGAATATCGCCGACCAAGCGCAAGCGATCGGATTGCCGCACCACTGCATACGCCAACAAGGCGTCCGTGCCGACCGGGCGATAGATTTGCAAGGCGCCGGCGGCAAACGGGATGAAGGTTTCATCGACGTCGATCTGTTGCGTAATCACCAGCACGCCGAAACACGAGTCGATCAATCCCGGATGCAGCGAATAACGATCCAGTACCGGCGCCAATATCGCCGGAGCGCACAGCCGCGCCATCGCTTCGTTTTCGCCGCAACGCAAGGCGACCAGCCATTGATAACTCGGCCCGACCACGATATGCCGTTCACGTTGCAATTCATAGACTTCGTTTACGGGACGCTCGAGTGCGCAACGCTGCCAGATCGCACGCAAATCGGGCGTCGGCTGCGGCGCGACGCCGCGACGAATTTGCCCCTTGGCGTGCAAAGCGGGTTCGGCGGAATTTTCAACCA
>DATETD010000362.1:0-3470 GCA_035283885.1 Rhodocyclaceae bacterium | reverse complement strand
CACGGCGCGAGCACGCCGCACAACTTCCTGCCAACGTTCGTCGGCGGTCGCGAACACCCGATCCGGCAAGCGCACACGCATGCTGGGTTTGTGGGTGGGGATTTTCAGCGCCGATAGATCATAGACCCGCTTGATTTCCGGCTCGACTTCCTTCGCGGTGCCGGTCATGCCCGCCAGCAGTAGATAACGCCCAAAAAAACGCTGATAGGTGATTTGCGACAAGGTGCGGCGTTGGCCGCTAATCTCGCATTTTTCCTTGGCTTCGATCATCTGATGCAAACCGCGTTCCCAGGTGCGATCCGCCATCACGCGACCGGTGAACTCGTCGACGATCTGCACCTTGCCATCGACGACGATGTAATGCCGATCGCGCTGGAACAGGTAGAGCGCGGATAAGGCTTGTTGCAGTAATTCTTTGCGCCATAACGCGGATTTCCAAACGCCGCCGAGTTCGACCGTTAGGGTGCGCACTCGACGCTCGCCGGCGGTCGTCAGCCACGCATCGCGATCCTTGGTCACCCGATAATCCTCGTCTTTCTTTAACTGCTCGGCGATGGCGATCGCGTGCGCATACGTGGCCTCTCCGAGTTCGTCGGGCAGTGTTTCCGATATGATCAACGGCGTCCGCGCCTCGTCGATCAACACGCTATCCGCCTCATCCACCACCGCCATATGCAAACCGCGCAATATCGGAGTCGCCCCGTCCCTTGAACGATTCAAGCGGCGCAGCTTGACATGGGTCGTCAATGCGCCGCCCAGAGCGATCCGATCCTTTAAATAATCGAAGGTCAACTCCTTATTCGACACATAGACGATAGGCTTCTCATACTGTGCGCGACGGCTTTCGGGCGACATCTCCTGCTTCACCACCCCGACGCCGAGGCCGAAGTACTCATAAAGCGGTCGATTTTCTTCTGCATCGCGTTCCGCCAGATAATCGTTGACGGTCACCACATGCACCGCCACCCCGCTCGCTGCCGCCGTGCATACCGCCAAAGTCCCGGCCAGCGTCTTGCCTTCGCCTGTCGCCATTTCGGCAATCTCGCCGCGCAATAGCGCTCGCCCCGCCAGCAGTTGCACATCGTAGTGGCGTTTTCCGAGCGTGCGGCATGCGGCCTCGCGTATCGCGGCAAAGGCTTCGGTCGTCAATTCGTCGCAAAAGCCGCGCCGTCGCATCGGTTGGACGCTGGCTACCAGTGCTTGCCGCAATGCTTCATCGCTTTTTTTCTGCATCTGCGGCTCAAGATCGTTAGCTCGATGCAAGAATCGATCGGCTCGCCATTGACTGCCGATCGTCAAACGCGTCGTCTGCGCCCGTAGCCACTCCTCGAATTCCCTGACCGGTTGTTCGCTACGCTCAAGGTAACAGCCATCGCCAACCACGATGCCTCGACCGACCAGCAATGCCCGCACATCAGACACCGAATCGCCCCAAAAACAACTGACGCAAGCGACGCAAGCCTTGAAAGGCGAGCGGCTCGAATCCATGATGAAAACGTACATGCACCCGTTCGCCGAAAGCGACCGAAGCGACCGAAGCGACCTCGGTCGGCAATCCTAAGTCCAGCATAAATACCCGCCCTATGGTTTTTACTCCATTAGGATCGTTCGGCAGCGTCGGAATCGTCCCGCCCCCCGACAGACCCAACGCCGCCGTCGGTAGCTCTTCCACGCCGCCTGCCGCTTGACGCACCGAATGGGTTCGATAGCTGCGTTCGATCCAATCCGCCAAACGCAAGTCCGCCGACTTAAAACGGTTACGCACCAGATCGATATCGTCCTGCGACACGGCCACGCGAGCGATCAACGCCGTACGCTCAAGCACGTAACCGATCGACTCCCCTTTCTTATAATATCGACCGAACATATCTTGCGACTGGAGCGCAGTCAATACGCCATCCGTCTCGGCATAGCCGATCAGCTTTGCCGCCCGTTCCTCGGTCTTGGTTAAAATCTCCTGCTCATGCTGCAATTGGCGCAACGAAACCTGCGCCTTGACTGGATTGGCAAACTGTTCGGCGCGATATTTGGCCGTCGCCTCGCTCGTTTTGGCGCGCGCGACATCGATCTCCATCGTTAGCTGTTCATCCTCGAGGATGAACAGCGGCGTACCCTTGCGCACGCTCTCGCCGGGCGCGACCAACCAATGCCGAAAAAATCCGTTGCCGCCGGCGCGCAAGATGGACTGATCCGGCAACCACACCACCCCCTCGGCGCGCGTGCGCAGGGGCATCGGCAGCACAAATAGCATCAACAAAACGCAGGCTACCAAACCCATCGATAAGCGCACCGCTTGGATACGCTGTCGTTGCAAGCTAGGAGACGCGGTGACATGCTTGTACGCTTTCCAGAGCGGCATGCCAATCAGCGTCACGACGCCCCATAGCGCCAATAGCGCGCCGAAAATAAAGAACTCGCCCGCGATAAAAAGGATGATCGATAGCGTGACGAACATTCGATAGCACCACGCCAACGGGGTGTAGCACACCAGCCAGCGGCGCTCGCTACGAGCTTCTTGCGGGGGATCGAGGTCATGCGCGCCAAAGACATAGCGATCCCATAGATACGTCAGATACTTCTGCCCGCGCTGCGCCAGATTGGGCATCTCGATCAAATCGGTAAGAATATAATATCCGTCATAACGCAATAAGGGATTGCCATTCACCACCAGTGTGGACACCCCGGCCACCACCATGATGTTGAAGGCGACGGCGCGCACGATTCCAGGTTCGCTCAGCATCCAGACATACAACGCCAGAGCGGCGACGAACAACTCCACCAGCATACCAGCGGCGGCGACGATGGCGCGCCGGTATTTTGAAGGTATCGAGGATGAAGCGGAGGCCTCGACATAAGGCACTGGCGCAAACACCAGAAACATCACGCCCATCTCATGCACCGCACCGCCCCAGCGCTTGCAGGCGAAGCCGTGTCCCAATTCATGCAGCAATTTGACCAGCGGAAAAACGATGGCCATCACCAGCAGATTGCTGGAAGACAATACGCGATCGGAGAGGTTGGTGGTCAATTCATTCCAATGTTCGCCCGCCAGCAGCAACGCCGGCAACACCACCATGGCCCAAATCAAGGCGCCTCGCCCACTGAACCACCCAGTCACATGAGGTTGCCAGCGCGTCAGGAAGTCGTCCGGATCGACCAGCGGCAACTTCACGCTCATCGGGTTCAACAGCCATTGCTTCAGTGTCGCGCGCTTTTTCTGCTCATAACGCTTAAATAACGACGCCGAATCGGGGCTGGAATCGGCTTGCAACAAATCGGCGGCATGCATTTGCACCAGTAGGTCGATCACGTCGTTTTGCGTGCAGGCATCGCCGCTGCCTGCGGCATTGGCTTTCTCCCACAGTTCCTGCACCGTGTGAGTTCCATCCATGCCCAGCACCAGCTCATACGCCGCCGCAGAAAACCGATGGTAACGCCCCCCGGTTTGATCTTGCACGACATACCAAACC
>DATETD010000361.1:0-20303 GCA_035283885.1 Rhodocyclaceae bacterium | reverse complement strand
TGCGGCAAGCAAGGCTGCCAAAGCGGCGAATTCGTCGTCCAGCGCCAGGTATGCATCGCGAAACTCGGAATCGCCGGCGCATTTCTCGATGGCGTAGCGGTGAGGGTCGAAGGCCACAGCTTGGTAACGATCTTCGGTCGAGGGCTTACTCATTGGGTATCTCCTTTAATCGTTTGCGCGCGAGTTTGAGCTCTTTCTGCGGCGTTTGCTGAGTCTTCTTGATGAAGCCATGCAGTATCGTGACCCGTCGTCCGATCAACGCGCAATAGAACGCGCGGCCAATCCCCTCTTCGCCGCGTGCGCGAATTTCGAACAAGCCATTCCCTATTGCGCGGGTGTAGGGCAGACCCAGATTCGGGCCGGATTCGACCATTTGTTCGGCAATGCGCACAAAGCTTGCGTGAATGCCGCGCGGCCATGCTTCGATTTCGGCTTTGACGGTTGCGTTATAGAACTCAAGGCGGTAACTCATGCTCCAAATATAGCAAGCAAGCTATATTTTTGCAAACCGCCAAATTCAAGCGATTTTCACGCCGCCGCTTACAGCATGCGCGATTCCTCTAAAAGTCGGCGCTGGCGCGACGGAAAGGGAACAATCTTTGCTACAATTCGGGCGCGGCGGGTCTCCTCGCATTGTGGGGTGGTGAACCTGGTCAGGTCCGGAAGGAAGCAGCCACAGCCAATTCCTGCAAGTGCCGAGGGTCAGGCTCGCCGCACCTCCCTTGTTTTTCGCTCGATGTCGCTTGGTCGCGCTGCTTGCGTTTATGCCGGCCTATGATCGACGCAAGATGTAACATCCCTGTTACTTGTTCGGCTGGGTCGTAATCTTCCCTTACAAACCCCGAGATCTCGTTCACAGTTCGCTTACAGCGTGCTGATGTAATATGTACGGCCTAATTCATTCGCCTGTTGGCTAGGCAATTTTTTCGGGAGTACGATCATGAACAGCAAAAATACTTTTATCGCCGGTTTCTTGGCGGTCAGCGCGGCGTTTTTCGGCGTAGCGCACGCTCAACCACCCCTCGGTTGCGATTTCGGTGGCCCTCAAGCGATGCAAGGCGGCGGTCGCTTCGATCCTTCGGCGCGCGTCGAGCAAAGGCTGACGCGTCTCAAGACGGATTTGAAGTTGACGCCGCAACAAGAGCCGCTGTGGCAGGCGTTTGCCGATAAGTCCAAGGCCGAAGCCGGCAAGGGCATGAAGACGATGCGCGAGCGCATGCAGAATCCGACGCCTATGCCGGCGCCCGAACGTATGGCGCAAATGGAAACCCTAATGAAAGAACGGGCCGAAGCGATGGCGACGGTGCATGGCGCTTTCAAGGCGCTGTACGCGGAATTGACGTCCGAGCAGAAAGCCGTTGCCGATCGGCATTTCAGTCGCCAAGGGCGCGGTGGTCCGGGACGCGGCGGCCCAGGGCGTAATGCAGCGGCGCCGGCGGCAAACTGATCGGGGTCGCCGATAAGAATCGCGATAAGGATCGCGATAAAAGGATCGGTTAGTGGGCGGTCTTTTCGCCGGCGGCGTCATGACCGCTGGCGGCGTCCGTCGCGGCGGGCGTTGCGGGCGGCGCTCCCTCGCCGCTTCCTTCGGTCGGCGCCGGTTTCGGTTCGACGACCGGTTTGGGCGTCTTCTTCTTTTTGGGCTCGGGCGGTTTCATCGGGAATAGCGGGGTCACTTCCTCCAGCTTGTTTTCGCGCATATAGGCGTCCATTTCGCGCCAACCGGCGAAAATGGCGGCTTTCGGCGCGGTTGGATTGATTTGATAGCAGTCCTCCAATGCGCGCCCGGCTTGTCGGCACGAGCTGCCGATCGCTCGGCCCTCGGCCTCCATGCGGACGGCGCTTTGCGCCGGGGTTTCCAGGCCGAGTTGCTCGCACCCCGCCAGCGACGAAAGCAAGGGGATCAGCGTCAGGCTTAAGCGAAATTTTCGAAATTTCATGTGGACGCCGCGATTCAGAGTAATTCCGGGTGAATTACCGTGCGCAGGTGGTTTTGGGAGACGTTGGCGCGCATGCGAGTCGAGAACCACCAAAGTCCGCCTTTTTTGACGCTCCAGTCGCTCTCGGTTCCGGTCATCAATAGGGCGGCGACGCGGCCCAAGGTCGGCTGATGGCCGATAATCAATACCGTTTCTTCGCGATTGGGCCAATCGGCCGCCGCCAGCAGTCCGCTTGCCGTCGCGCCGACGCCGACTTTCGGCTCGATTTCATAGGTCATGTCGAGTGCATGCGCAGTTTGTTGCGTGCGCTCGGTCGGGCTGACCAGGATTCGGGTTTTGCGCGGCAAATGTTTCCTTAGCCAGACGCCGACGTGCTTGGCGTGTTTTTCGCCGCGCGGCGTCAGTCGTCGTTTGTGGTCGGGGAGGAGAGGTGCGGCATCTTCGGCTTCGGCGTGCCTCCAGAGGATCAAGTCCATTCGTAGCTCCAAATTTTGTAATGTAGGCGTAGCTTACGGTAATTTCACGATGTTATTGTGACAAGCAGGCAACGATTTCTTCGACAAATGAGCGGAACGAGACGCGTCGAAGCCCTTGTCTTGCGCGGAGGTTTGCAATATACTCGCGGACTTTTCCTCAAAGTCGTCGAGAAAATCCCATGGTTGTTATTCGTCTTGCCCGTAGCGGCGCTAAAAAACGTCCTTTCTTCAATATGGTGGTGGCCGATTCGCGCAATCGCCGCGATGGTCGTTTCATCGAGCGCATCGGTTATTACAATCCTATGGCCGCTCAGTCCGAAAAAGGTCTGGTCGTGGATACGGCCCGTCTTGCCTATTGGCAAGAAAATGGCGCCCAACTGTCGCCGACCGCCCAACGTCTGGTCAAACAGGCGGCAAAAGCAGCCGCTTGATGATTTATTGCCGGGTGGAACTCGTGCGATGCAGGTATAGCCTTTGCCCGAATCGCCGATGATTGCTCCGATGGTCGCGCCAATGATCGTGCTCGGTCGTATCCTGACGCCTTATGGCGTGAAGGGTTGGTTGCGGGTTCATCCGTTTGGCGACGATCCGCAGTCCTGGCGAAAAATGTCGACGTGGTGGCTTTCGGTCGACCCCGAAGCCGCTACGACCGATTGGATCGCCTACGAACTCGACGCCCTCAAGTTGCACGGCGATGGCGTAGTCGTAAAGCTTGTCGGCGTGGATGATCGCGCCGGGGCCGAGGCGATGCAAGGGCGTTATGTCGGTGCGCATCGCGAAGGTTTGCCGTCGACCCAGCCGGATGAGTATTACTGGGCGGACCTGATCGGTTTATCGGTGGTGAATGCGCAGGGCGTCGCTTTGGGCCGGGTCAAGTCCTTGATCGAAACCGGCGCCAACGATGTGCTGGTGATCGAAGACGGCGAGCAAGAGCGACTCGTGCCGTTTATCGAACCCGTGTTGCTGAACGTCGATGTGCCCGGCGGGCTGATTCGTGTCGAGTGGGGTGCGGACTGGTGACCTTGCGTTTCGATGTGGTCACGCTATTCCCTGAAATGTTTGCGGCAGTCACCGAGTTGGGTATTACCCGACGTGCGCTGGAACGCGGTTTGTGGCAGTTCGCGAGTTGGAATCCGCGCCAGTGGACGTCCGATGTGCATCGAACGGTGGACGATAGGCCGTATGGCGGCGGTCCCGGTATGGTGATGTTGGCGGCTCCATTGGAGCAAGCGATCGCTGCGGCGTCTCAGGCGCGGCAAGCGCAGTCGATGGCAGCTCGCGTGATCTACCTATCGCCGCAAGGCGCGAAAATCGATCAGTCGCGGGTGATGGATTTGGTGGCCGCCGAGGGGGCGGTATTGTTGTGTGGTCGTTACGAAGGCGTCGACGAGCGTTTGATACGGCGTTGCGTCGATGAAGAGTTGTCTTTGGGCGACTTTGTGCTTTCGGGCGGCGAGTTGGCCGCGATGGCGCTGATGGATGCGTGCATCCGCCAGGTGCCTGGAGTATTGAACGATCAAGCGTCGGCGGTGGAGGACTCCTTCGCCGCCGGCTTGCTGGATTGCCCGCATTACACCCGTCCGGAAGAGTATGCAGGCATGACGGTTCCCGAGGTATTATTGTCGGGCAACCATGCGAACATTAGGCGCTGGCGATTGAAGCAGGCGCTGGGCAGAACTTGGTTGCGGCGTCCCGATGTGTTGCAGGCGAGGACGTTGAGCCGGGAAGAAGCTCTACTGCTGGAGGAGTTTCGGCAGGAAGGGCGGTAAAAGAAGCAGCATGCATCAGGGGGCGACTCCTGCTCTACATGTTCGTCGAGCCGAAATCGAATCGGCTGTTTATCTTAATGGAGTATCAAGTGAATCTGATCGAAATACTGGAGCAGGAAGAAATCGCGCGTTTGAACAAAACGATTCCCGATTTTTCGCCGGGCGATACGTTGGTGGTGAATGTCAATGTGGTCGAAGGCGAGCGCAAACGGGTGCAGGCGTTCGAAGGCGTAGTGATTGCCAAGCGCAATCGCGGTTTGAATTCGGCGTTTACCGTGCGTAAGGTTTCGTCGGGCGAAGGCGTCGAGCGCACCTTCCAGACCTATTCCCCGCTGATCGCCAGCATCGAAGTCAAGCGTCGCGGCGATGTGCGTCGCGCCAAGCTGTACTATCTGCGTCAGCGTTCCGGCAAGTCGGCGCGTATCAAAGAGAAGCTCGCCGCTCGCGCCTAACTCGATACGGATACGATTCGAGTCGCAACGGCAGTTGCGGTCGCATCCGCAGCCGTCTCGCCAGAGCCGACTTTTGCTCGGCGGCGGCAAAAAGGGTGAGAAACTAGGGAGGGACGCCGTCGGCCCCTCCCTATTTTTTTAGTAGCGCTTCTTGTTGTATTCGATCAACGCATACGCCGAATGGTTGTGGATCGATTCGAAATTCTCGCTTTCGACGATATAGGCGTCGATGCGCGGATCGGCGTTGAGCGCGCAGGCGACATCGCGCACGATATCCTCGACAAATTTCGGATTGTCGTAGGCGCGCTCGGTGACGTATTTCTCGTCGGGGCGTTTAAGCAGACCGTAAAGTTCGCATGACGCCTGAGTCTCGGCGATGCGCACGATGTCCTCGATCCATACCAGTTCGTTGGTGGTGGCGGTGATGGTGACGTGCGAGCGTTGATTGTGCGCGCCGCGCTCCGAGATCTTTTTCGAACAGGGACATAGGCTGGTGACCGGCACCACCACGCGTAGGGTTTGGCGATAGCGTCCGCCTTCCAGAATCTCGCCGATAAAGGTGACGTCGTAGTCCATCAGGCTTTTGACGCCGGAGATCGGCGCGGTTTTGTTGATGAAATACGGGAAGCTCATCTCGATATGGCCTGTGGCGGCTTCGAGGCGGGAAACCATTTCACGCAACATGGTTTCGAAACTTTCCACCGAGATTTCTTCTTCATGGGAATTCAGAATCTCGACGAAGCGCGACATATGGGTGCCCTTGAAGTCGTGCGGCAAACCCACATACATATTGAAGGTGGCAATGGTGTGACGCACGCCGCCGCTTTTGTCGAGGACTTTGAATGGATGACGGATATCCTTGATGCCTACTTTGTTGATCGGCAATTGGCGCGAATCCGCGCTGTTTTGCACATCGGCAATAGTGTTTTCCGGAGTGGGAGTTGCTTGACTCATTTCTACATACCTCGCGAGATGCGGTAGCCGGACGATATCATGTCCGACGAAAATACTCAACTATTATTGGGCGTCGATCGGGGCGGCGCCGACCAAAGCCAGCCGGTCGGCAATTTGACGCAGAATGCCGTCGCAATCGAGTCCGAGTTCGCTCAACAGCCGATGGCTGTCGCCGTGCTCGATAAATTGGTCGGGCAGACCTAAGCGCAGCAAGCGGGCGTCGCCGTTCGACGACTCAAGCACGCGCGCGACTTCCGCGCCTGCGCCGCCGATCGCGGCGTTTTCCTCGATGCTGACCAGCCATTCGTGTTCGGCAGCCAGTTGCCGAATCAAGTCGCTATCGAGCGGCTTGGCGAAACGCATATTGGCGACCGTGGCGTTCAGCGCCTCGCCGGCCTCCAGCGCCGGTCCCAGCATGGCGCCGAAGGCCAGCAAGGCAATCCGCCGTCCGCGACGGCGAATCTCGCCTTTGCCCACGGGCAGGGTGCTCAAGTCGGCTTGCACCGGCACGCCCATGCCCGTGCCGCGCGGATAACGCACGGCGCACGGAACGTTCAAGCTGAAGGCGGTCGATAGCATCTGGCGGCATTCGTTTTCGTCGCCCGGCGTCATGATCACCAGATTGGGAATGCACAGCAGGAACGAGAGATCGAAGGCGCCGTTATGCGTGGCGCCGTCGGCGCCGACTAGGCCGCCGCGGTCGATCGCGAAGACCACCGGCAGATTCTGCAAGGCGATGTCGTGGATCAATTGATCGTAAGCGCGTTGCAAGAAGGTGGAATAGATCGCCACCACGGGCTTGAGTCCTTCGCAGGCCAGTCCGCCCGCAAAGGTCACGGCATGTTGCTCGGCGATGCCGACATCGAAATATCGCTTGGGGAATTCCTTGGCGAAACGCACCAGCCCCGAGCCTTCGCGCATCGCCGGGGTGATGCCGATCAAGCGCGAATCGGCTTCCGCCTGATCGCAGAGCCAGTCGCCGAAAATCTGGGTGTAGGTGAGACCGCCGCCCTTGGTGTGTTGAATGCCGCTCGCGGCGTTGAATTTGCCGACGCCGTGATACAGCACCGGATCGGCCTCGGCGAGTTTATAACCCTGGCCTTTCTTGGTGATGACGTGCAGAAACTGCGGGCCGGTCAGATGACGCAGATTCTGCAAGGTCGGAATCAGGGTGTCGAGATCGTGACCGTCGATCGGGCCGATATAGTTGAATCCCAGTTCTTCGAACAATGTGCCGGGCGATAGCATACCTTTGACATGTTCCTCGAAGCGGTTGGCGAATTCGAGCATGGTCGGGACGGCGGACAGCACCATCTCGCCGGCGCGGCGCGCGGCGTTGAAGGTGTTGCCGGACAACAGGCGCGCCAGATGGTTGTTGAGCGCGCCGACCGGCGGCGAAATCGACATGTCGTTATCGTTGAGGATCACCAACAGATTGGCGTCGATCACGCCGCCGTTGTTGAGCGCCTCGAAAGCCTGGCCGGCGGACATCGCGCCGTCGCCGATAATCGCCGCCACGCGCCGCTCTTCGCTTTTGTTGCGTGCGGCGACCGCCATGCCTAGGGCGGCGGAGATCGAGGTGGAGGAGTGGCCGACGCCGAAGGTGTCGTAATCGCTCTCGTCGCGGCGCGGAAAGCCCGAAATACCGTCTTGCATCCGCAGTCGCGCCATGCCTTGGCGTCGTCCCGTTAGAATTTTATGCGCATAGGTTTGATGGCCGACATCCCACACCAATCGGTCGCTGGGCGTGTCGAAGACATAGTGCAGCGCGATGGTCAGTTCCACCGTGCCCAGATTGGACGAAAGATGTCCCCCGGTTTTAGCGACGGTGTCGACCAGAAAAGAGCGCAACTCGTAGGCGAGCTGGGGTAGCAGATGCGCATCCAGGGCGCGCAGATCGGCAGGCGAGTGAATGCGGTCAAGCAACGGGGTGTTCATTAGAAGTTTCGTTCGACAATAAAGTCAGTCAATTGATGCAAACGTTCGGCGCGGGGGCCAAAGGGTTCGAGCGCCGCATGCGCATCTTTTTGCAGTTCGGCAGCCTTGGTCCGCGCTTGGCTCGCGCCCAACAGGGTGACATAGGTGGGCTTGCGGTGCGAGGCGTCCTTGCCGGCGGTTTTACCCAGGGTGGCGGTGCTGGCTTCCGCATCGAGAATATCGTCGACCACTTGAAACAGCAGGCCGGCGCGGTTGGCGTAATGGCCCAGGCGGTTGAGTTCTTCGGCGGAGGCGTCGCCGCAGAGTGCGCCCAACAGCACGGCGCAGCGTATCAAGGCGCCGGTTTTGTGGATATGCATGAACTCCAGTTCGCTGACGGAAAGCTGTTTGCCGACCGAGGCCAGGTCGATGGCTTGTCCTCCAGCCATGCCGCGCGAACCCGAGGCGGTCGCCAGCAGATGCAGCATATCGATCTGTCGTTGCGGCGCTATGCTGCCCATAGGATGGGCCAGGCAGTGGAACGCCAGAGATTGCAAGGCGTCGCCGACCAGCAAGGCCGTGGCTTCGCCGAACTGAACATGGCAGGTGGGCTTGCCGCGACGCAATACGTCGTTATCCATGCAGGGCATGTCGTCATGCACCAGCGAATAGGCGTGGATCAACTCGACGGCGAGCGCGGGTTTGTCGAGGATATCGGCGGCGACATCGAAAATCGCTCCCGTCGCATGGCAGAGCAGGGGGCGCATGCGCTTGCCGCCTTCGAGCACGGCGTAGCGCATCGCGCCGTGCAATTCGTCGGGCGCCAAGTGGGGCGCGGGCAGGGTCGCCTTTAGGGCCGACTCGGTGCGCTGCTGGATGTCGCTCATCCAGTCGATAAAGCTCATAGGCGAAAACTCCGGTGATAACGCGGTGTTGATCTAAAAACCCGAAATGGGCGGTCGAGAATACGCAGCATGCCGAGTGCGTCAGCGCTCGATTTTATTCGCATCGGCATCGATGTCGGCGTCGAAGGTGCGCAAAGCGCCTTCGTCGAGAATGCGAATCTGCTGTTCGGCGTCATCCAGCGTGGCGCGGCAGTGTTGCAGCAGCTTCATCCCTTGCTGGTAAGCGTTCAACGCCTCCTGTAGCGGCAGTTGTCCGGCCTCCATACTGGCGACGATGCCTTCGATTTGACCCAAAGCGGCTTCGAACGAGGGAGGCGATGACTTGGCGGAGGTCGAGTTTTGAGTTTTTGTCATGAGGTGGGCTGCGGCGATTCAAAGGTGACACAGCGTTAAAAAGCGTAAAAATAGCCTAAGGTGCGCCATTCGGTCAAATTGGCTAAAATGCCGCCTTCGGTCGCATCGGCTAAAGGTCGGATTATATTGCAGTCGTCGGCGAGCCGTCTTTCGGCGTAGCGGCGTAGCGGCGTAGCGATGTCCAATGTCTACGGAGCGCGGTCGAACTTGCCAGCTTGTCAGCCTACGTAGTGGAGTTGTGAATTTTATGACCGATATCGGCCATCGCGCCCAGTTTGCCCCAGCGGTTTCGCAGTTGCCCGTGGAGTGGTACTTCGACGAAAAACGTTTTGAATTGGAACGGAAACTCTTTTTCGAGGCGGGGCCAGGCTATGTAGGCCACGAATCGATGGTTCCAGAGCGGTACGACTACCGCTCCGAAGAATGGAACGACCATGCGCGCATCCTGACGCGTCAGCCCGATGGTCTGTTCGAAATGTCGAACGTATGCCGCCACCGTCAGGCGATCATGCTGCAAGGTAGCGGGAACGCCAAGAATATCGTCTGTCCGATCCACCGCTGGACGTATAACGGCGGCGGCGAGCTGATCGGCGCGCCGCATTTCCCCGCCAATCCCTGTCTCAATCTCGTCAAAAATCCCTTGGAAAGTTGGCGTGGCTTGTTGTTCAAAGGGCCGCGTAGCGCCAATAGCGATCTGGCGTCGATGAAGCTGGCGACGGAATTCGATTTTACCGGCTTCAAGCTGGATCGAGTCGAGTTGCATACTTGCAACTATAACTGGAAAACCTTTATCGAAGTGTATCTGGAGGATTATCACGTCGCGCCCTATCATCCGGGGCTGGGCAGTTTCGTCACCTGCGACGATCTGACCTGGCAGTTCGGCGACTGGTATTCGGTGCAGCGCGTCGGCGTGACGTCATTGGCGCGTCCGGGATCGGCGACGTATCGGCGTTGGCATAAAGCGGTGCTCGATTACCACCAAGGACAATTGCCGCGACATGGCGCGCTGTGGCTGACCTATTTCCCGAACGTAATGGTCGAGTGGTATCCTCATGTCTTGGTGGTGTCTTCGCTGATCCCGCAGGATGTCGACAAGACCTTGAATGTAGTCGAGTTCTACTATCCGGAAGACATTGCATTGTTCGAGCCGGATTTTATCCAAGCCGAGCAGGCGGCGTATATGGAGACGGCGCTCGAAGACGACGACATCGGCGAGCGTATGGATCGCGGACGGCGCGCCTTGATGAAACAGGGACGTAGCGAGGTGGGCCCATATCAGTCGCCGATGGAAGACGGGATGCAGCATTTCCATGAGTTTTATCGTCGCATCATGGTGGGCGATTAAATCGTACCGAATGCAGTCCCTATGGATGGTGGCCGCCAGCCTGCTGTTCGCGGGCATGGGGGTCTGCGTCAAATTGGGCGCTGCACGATTTTCCGCCGCCGAACTGGTGTTTTGGCGCGGATTTATCGCCACCGTGCTGATCGGCGGCTATGTAGTCTTGCTGCGTTTGCCCTTGGCGACTCCTCATTGGCGCACTCATATTCTGCGCAGCCTTGCCGGCCTCGTTTCGCTGGTCATGTATTTTTATGCGATATCGTTGATACCGCTGGCGACCGCCGTGACGCTGAACTATACCTCGCCCTTGTTTTTGGCCGGTTTATTGGCGTTTGGGGTTGACCGCTCGTCGGCGCAACGCGCCGAATCGGTGCGTCCGGGCCTAGTCTTTGCGTTGATCGGCGGTTTTATCGGCGTGGTGCTATTGCTGCAACCGACCTTGCATCGCGATCGATGGTGGGGGGCGCTGCTCGGTCTGGGATCGGGGGCGATTTCCAGCGTGGCGTATCTCAATGTGCGTCGCTTGGGTGAATTGGGCGAGCCGGAATGGCGTACGGTGTTTTATTTTTCGGCAATCACGGCGCTGGGCGGTTTGCCGGGCATATCGATGTCCCAGACTTTTCGCGCCATCGATGGTTACGGCGCCTTGCTGCTGCTCGGCGTGGGCGGCTTCGGCGTGCTGGCGCAGTTGTGCATGACTGCTGCCTACAAACGCGGCAAGACGCTGGCGACGGCGAGTCTGGCGTATAGCACGGTGGTGTTTTCCAGCCTGTTCGGCGTCTGGCTCTGGGCGGAAATCCTTCCTTGGGTGGCGTGGGTCGGCGTCGCCATGATCGTCGCCAGCGGCGTAGCGACGACATGGTTGGGGACTGGCGCTCGACCTGTTTTGAAACCTTAACTCCAAAATCTTTTCCATCCACGAAAAACACGAAATACACGAAAAAAGAAACCCATTCGCCTGTCGGATGGGCGTCGAAAGGTCGATATCTATTTGATTCTTTTCGTGCTTTTCGTGTATTTCGTGGACAACTGCTTTTCCTAGGTCAATGCAGCTTGAAGGCGCCCACCGCGTGTGCGAGCTGGTCGGCCTGTTCTTCCAGGGATTCGGCGGCGGCGGCGGCTTGTTCGACCAAGGCGGCGTTTTGCTGGGTGGCCTTGTCCATCGTGCCTAAGGTTTGAGCGACTTCCTCGATGCCCTGGCTTTGCTCCAGACTGGCGCGGCTAATCTCTTCGACATATTTCGCCACCTGTTGGAAACTGTCGACCACTTCATGCATGGTGGTTCCGGCCTGATCGACCAACTTGGCGCCGCTATCCACTTTGGAACTCGATTCCGCGATCAGCGACTTGATTTCCTTGGCGGCGTCGGCGCTGCGTTGCGCGAGGTTGCGGACTTCGGTGGCGACTACGGCAAAGCCGCGCCCCTGCGCGCCGGCGCGAGCGGCTTCTACGGCGGCGTTGAGCGCCAGGATATTCGTCTGAAAGGAAATCGAATCGATAATGCCGACGATATCGGCGATCTTGTGCGAGCTGCCCTGAATCTCCGTCATGGTGCGCACCACATTCTTGACGATGTCGCCGCTGCGGCTCGCCAAGGCATTGCTGGCGGTCGCCAACTCGTTGGCATGGCGTGCGCTTTCGGCGTTTTGCCGCACCGTCGCGGCCAGTTTATCCATCGAGCGTGCGGTTTCCTCCAGGCTTAAAGCCTGGGTTTCGGTGCGCGTCGAGAGGTCCTGATTGCCGGCGGCGATTTCGCGCGCGGCGGTGTGGATGGTTTCGGTCGATTCCTTGATCTGTCCCACGACGTGTTGCAATTGCTCCACGGTGGATCGAGCGTCGTCTTGCAAACGGCCAAAGGTGCCTTGATAGACCCCATCCATGGTTTGCGTCAGATCGCCTTGGGCGAGCGCGCCGAGCACCTGGGCGACGGCGTCGAGGCCGTCCGAACTGGTTTCGAGCACGCTGTTGAGGCCGTTCGTCAGCGACAGGAAAAAACCTTCCTTGCCTGCAAGGGTCAGACGATGCGAAAAGTCGCCCTGCGCCGCCGAATTCACGATGCCTTCGATTTCCTTTTCGACCGCAATTTCGGCGGTGCGATCCTGCCACTGAGCGACGTTGCCGATATAGCTATGATCTTCGCCGCGCACCGGGCTGGTGGCGATGCGCAAGCATCTCCCTGAAATTTCGGCAGAGAAGGTTTCCAAGCGATCGGGTTTTTCGGAAAAACGGCGTTTGATCTCCGCGTCGTCGATATAGTCGGCAAGGTGCTTGCCGACGAGATGCGCCGGATTGAATTGCGGATGACGCGCGCGAATTTCCGCGCCGAGCCGATTCCATAGCTCTTGCGCGCTGTCGTTCATGTAAATGATGGCGTTGTTTTCGTCGGCGACGGTGACCGGCACTTCGACGCTGTCGAGTGCGAATTTAATCCGCGTCATTTCGGTATTGACGCGTTTCGCCTCGTCGACGTCGCGGCAGAGTTTTTCCATCAAGTCGTTGAAGGCGCGCGAAGCATCGCTGATTTCGTCGCCGCCGTGCGCCGGTAGACGTTGATTCAGATCGGCTTCGCCCTGAGCGATCGCCTGAAGCCCGCCGGTCATTTCGGCGAGCGGGCGGGAAACGACGCGCGAGATGAACAGCAACACGAACGCCAATACCGACAGGGTAATCAGCACCGCGCCGATAATCAGCCGGTCGCGCGTTTCGGCGACATCGTCATCCATTTCCGATAGAACGATCTTCATCGACACCGCGCCGAGCACATCGCCTTCCTTGGGTTCGGTATGGCATTTGGAATCCAGGCAGTTCTTGCCTAAATAATCGGTCGATGCCTTGGCCGGGAAAATGGCGCGCAAGACATGGCCGACTTTCGGATCGTTGCTTTCCTCGAGCAGCATTTGACCGGAAGCCATCACGCGCTTTTCGAGTTCGTCGGGATTCATGGCGATTTCGTCGCCGTCGCCCATCTCCTTAATCACCGGTTCGGCGCGCAGCACGCGCAGATCGCGGATCGCCTTGGATTGATACACCTGTTCGTAATACAGGCTGCGTTTTTTGATCGTCTTGGTGACCTTCATGAACAATAAATTGGCCATGGTCATTTGATGGGCGGTTTGCGCCAAGGATTCCGCTTGCAGGAGCGCCAAATGCTTCTGCTCGTGATTGATGAAAACCACCATCGCGGAAAAAATCGTCACGAAGGTGACGGCGATGGCGATCATCAGCCGCATGCCGATCTTGAGGCGGTTGAGCTTAAGAATGTTCATTGAGGATTTCCGTTCATTCGAATTTGTTCAGCATTTCTTCAAGCAGGCGCGAGGTTTCGTCGAGTTTTTGTCCGACGGCCCAGGCGTCGTTGGCGTTCTCGCGGTTGTCCGCCACCAGTTCCAGAATCTTGCCGGACATGCGTTGGGTTTCGGTGTTGACGAATGCATTCAAGCGCGACAGCGCCGCCACCTCGTTGGTCAAGCACATCAGCGCTTCGAAATCCGCAGCGCTCGCCGCCGCCGGCGTAGCGGCGATTTTCTGCGCCAATTCATACGCTTTCAACGCACATTCGGCAAAGCGCTCGGTGTCGGCGCCGGAGTTTTGCGAAGACGCATTGATTTGGGTCGCTTGCAGATACTCGTCTTCGGTGCAATTGACGCTTGCGACGATCGATTCGTTCAAGCGCCGAACGTGACCATGGATCGCTTCCGACGCGACCTGAATTTCGTCCAGCATGACTTTCAAGCGCACCTGCATGATGGCGACGGCGCTCGCGACCTTGCCGGGTTCGGCAAAGCCATACACATCGAGTCGTTCGCTCAAGTTGCCCTCGGCAATCTTCTGCATAAGGCCGATCGACTTCTTGAGCGGGCGGATAGTTTCGCGGAAAAATAGCCCCCCCGAAATCGAGACCAGCGCCGCCGTAACGATCGACCATGCAATCAGGATGTTCAGCGTGCTGTCGTACAGATCGTCGATGGCTTTGCGGAATTCCAGCGAAGACTCGAACAGGCTGCGCGCCACGGCTTCCGATTCGACATTGAAGGCCGTCGTCATGGGGCCGAGCCGTTCGATCACACGTTCGCCGGCGGCGGAAATCCGCCGCTCTTCGATCAGTTGCGCTACGGGGTTGAATCCCTGCGTCAATAGCTCCCGGCTGACTTTGAGGTAGCGCCCGAAAACCGCCTCGTTCGCCGTTTTCATCGCGGCGAATTTCGGCACGATGGACTCGATTTGCGACGTCGCACTGAGAATGACGTTACGATTGTCGGCGATGCTCGTCGTCGTCGATTCCAATTGGGCGGCGGCTTCGCGTATGCGCGCCAGATGTCCGGAAAGCAGCCAACCGTCCTTGGTTTCCGCGTCGCCCATCGGTTTGTGTTGCAACGCCAAAAGAATTTCCGATTGGGCGTTGGCGGCGAATTGATTGTTTTTCGCCACCATCGCGGCGACATCGTTATAGCGCTGTAATTCGTAGACCAGCGTGGAGGTTTTTTTCAAACCCGAAACGCCGATAAATGCGCTGACCAAGGTGGCGATCAGGATGAAGATAATGCCGCTCAGCACGCCGCGCTTGATCGAGAAAAATTTGAGTAGGTTGAACTTTTTCTTGATTTTTCCGGACTTCGCCACGGCTTTATACGCCGCTTCGGCATTCTGGATTTGTTGTTCGCTGGGCTCGCTGCGCGCCGAAAGATAGCCGGTGGTTTTACCCTGTTCTTTGAGCGGCACGATATACGCGTCGACCCAGTAATGATCGCCGTTTTTACAGCGATTCTTAACCGTGCCGCGCCAGGGTCGCTCCTTACGCAAGGTCGACCACATATGGGAAAAAATTGCCGGCGGAACGTCGGGATGGCGCACGATATTATGCGGCTGTCCAATCAATTCGTCGTGGGCGAAGCCGGAAATTTCGATAAAGGCGTCGTTGGCGTAGGTGATGACGCCGTTCAGATCCGTTTTCGAAACGATGGTCTTGCCTTTGGGGTAATCGCGCCGCTGCTGGGTAACCGGAATATTATTTCGCATGATTTCAATTCCTTAGCCACAAACTTCGGATGATCATCTGCGCCGAGCGGCATTCGGAGTAATGCGCCATACCGACGACTTCGAATCCCGGAGTCGAGGTTTTGCGTATCGGCGGCTCGATGATCGGCATTTGATCCTTGTTATACAGAGAATATACGTTGGCGTCGTTGATATTGGCGGCGAAATCCTTGACGATGGCGATTTCGCCGCATTTGAGTTTGACGATGGAGCCGGGCGGAACGATGCCGATGGCTTTGATCAGGTGGGTCGAAAGCTCCTTATCCATGGTCGAGCCGCTATGAGTGAAAATTTCGCGCAACGCCAGTTGAGTAAAATTCGCTTTCCCTTGAGTTCGGTAAGGGCGCGGTTTGACCATGGCGCTATAGGTATCGCAAACACATAACAACCGACCGCCGCGACCGATTTTATCCGCCGATAATTTTGCCGGGTAGCCCGTGCCGTCCATGCGTTCGTGATGCTGCTCGATCGCTTTGAGCCAAATCGGGTCCATGACTCTGCCCGCGCACAGGATTTCCATGCTTTTACGCGGATGGTTTTGCACTTGCGCCTTCAAGGCGTCGGGCAAGGGGCCTTGCACTTTATCGATTTCATGCTGAATCTGTGCTTGACCGATATCGCGCGTTAATGCGGCGCAGATCAGCGAAATACGTTCTTTAAGCGGAAGTTCGGCGCGTTTGGCGACGATTCCGGTCAATACGGCGCCGAACACCTGATGGATCGCCAAGTAGGGCGCGGCCGTATCCACATGCAGTGCAGCGACCAAAGAAATGTAATCGTCTTCGCAGGCTTGCTCGATGTCGGCGGCGAGTTCGGCGGTCTTCTGCGCGATGTCGATTTGATCGGGAAGACGCAGGATCTTGACGAATAGATTCTTGAGTTTGGTGCAGAATTCCTCGGCGCGCAGAAACGTCGGCGGGCGGGCGGCAACCGCTTTTTGTTCCGGTTCGGCCTGCTCGTTGAAATCGAGATAGCTGCCTTCTTGCAGCAAACGTTCCAACTGGGCCGGGATGCCGAGCACCACGCCCTTGCGCAACAGTAGCGTGCCATGCCGATCATAGACCGAGAACTTGAGCGGCTCTCCCAGCGTCAAGTCTTCTTCGGTCAATCGGACAAGTTTTCGCTCTACCGCCATCGGGGTTATTTAAGGCGCGCCCAAAAAAACCACGTATTCTAAGGCGTTAACCGATGAATAGGCGGAAAGATATAGCGGTAAATGGGGGCTTATCCGGCGACGATGGCGCGCTCGCGCGAAAGTCGGCGCTGGCGAGACGGTCGTTGCGATGGCGCTTACCGCTTACTGCGGATTTTCGCTGCGGTGTAGACTCCAGGCGGCGCCTTCGTCCTGTGCGAGCTTTTCGGCCAGATAAGGCAGCGTCGTTTCGAGCGCGGCGCGCAATGTCCACGGCGGATTGACGATCAACATGCCGCTACCATGCATGCCGTGCTGCGACGAAGGCGCGCGCACCGTCAAGGATGCATGCAGCCATTCCGCGCCGCAGGATTTTTTGATCTTCTCCGGCAATTGATGCGCTTCCAGCGTCGCCAGAAACGGGTGCCAGATCAAATACGTCCCGGTGGCGAAACGCTTATGCGCATCCTTGATCGCGGCGAGCAGGCGCGGATAGTCGCTTTTCATCTCATATGAAGGATCGATCAACACCAGGCCGCGACGCGAGATCGGCGGCAGCGCGGCCTTCATCGCCTCGAAACCGTCGTCGGGCGCAATCTGCGTGCGATGTTCCACGGTCTTGGTCAGACGGCGCAACGCCGCGAAATCGGTCGAATGCAGTTCGCAAAAGCGCAGCCGATCCATTTCGCGCGTCAAATTCATCGCCAGCCACGGCGAGCCGGGATAATGGCGTAGTCGGCCTGGGCTGCCGTTGGCAAGCTCGATCAGTTTCAAATAATCGGCGACCGCCGCCGGCATTTTCCGATACGCGGCGCGCTCCGCCCATAGACGTTGAACGCCATCGACGAATTCGCCGGTGCGTTTAGCCTGTTCGCACTCCAAGGAATACATCCCGGCGCCCGCATGGGTATCGAGCAGCAGATAGGGTTTTTCCTTGGCGTTCATGTGCTTGACGCAGAGCATGAAAATCAGATGTTTGAGCACGTCGGCATGATTGCCGGCATGGAAAGCGTGGCGATAACTGAGCATGGGCGCGGGTTAGAATGCGATCTATGGATGATACCGATACTCCCCGCGCGTCGGGCCGCCGTTTAGGCGGGAAAAATGAAAAAACCCGCTCGGAAAAAAACCTTCCGGCAACAAATCTCTCGCCAAGCGCCGTTGCCGACGAGAATGCGCCGGTGCGCGTCTCCAAGCTGCTGGCCGAACGCGGCCTGTGCTCGCGGCGCGAGGCCGATAGCTATATCGAACGCGGCTGGGTGTTCGTCGACGGCCAGCGTCTGACGCAACTCGGCGTGCGCGTGACGCGCGACGCGACGATTACCCTGGCCAGCGAAGCGCGCGCCACCCAGGCGCAGCGCGTCACGATACTGCTGCATAAGCCGGTGGGTTATGTTTCGGGCCAGGCCGAGGACGGCTACCAACCCGCGGCGCAATTGATCGTCGCCGAAAACCAATTCTCGGCGGATCGGCGGGATTTTCGTCCGGGATATCTCAAAGGCTTGGCCCCCGCCGGTCGGCTGGACATCGACTCCACCGGCTTGCTGGTGCTGACCCAGGACGGCGTAATTGCGCGTCAATTGATCGGCGACGATTCGACCATAGAAAAGGAATATCTGGTGCGCGTCGAAGGACAACTCGACGACCGCGGTCTGGCCAGGCTCAACCATGGCCTGAGCCTGGACGGCAAGCCGTTGCGCCCGGCGAAAGTCAGTTGGATCAACGACGACCAACTGCGCTTCATCCTGAACGAAGGCCGCAAACGCCAGATCCGCCGCATGTGCGAACTGGTCGGCTTACGCGCCGTCGGCCTCAAACGTGTGCGCATCGGTCGCGTGATGCTAGGCGACTTGCCGCTAGGGCAGTGGCGCGTATTGCGCGACAACGAGCGGTTTTAATTCCGCATCCGTCCCGCCGGCGCCGACTTTTAAGCCTTCTCGATCTCGACTTCCACGCCCGATAGCACCGCATTCCCCGAGAGCGGGTCGCGCCGGTTTTCGTCGAGCAGGGCGTTTAGATTCGCGCCGGGGCGTTCGGCGGCGACGCGCAACTGCGTACCCGGCTGATCGTGGCCCCAGCCGTGCGGCAGGCTGACGACGCCGCGCATCACCGCGTCGCCGATCTCCAGCGGCGCGACGATGCCGGCGCGATTGGCGGCGCTACGGATGCGCACGGTGTCGCCCGCAACGAGTCCGCGGGCGGCGGCGTCGTGCGGGTGCATCAGCAGCGTACAGCGGAACGGACCCTTGGCGAGCAGCGGCAGATTATGCATCCAGCTATTATTCGAACGGACTTGGCGGCGGCCGATAACGACCAGCGGCGGCGCCGGGCGCGCGGCGTCGGCCTTGACCCGCGCCAAGTCGGCCAGCAGCACCGGCGGCGCGAGTTCGATCTTGCCCGAGGGCGTGCGCAGGATTTCGGGCATGCGCGGCGTCAGCGCGCCGAGGTCGATGCCGTCGGGCGCGGCCTTGAGCTTGGCCAGCGACACGCCCTGCGGTTTCATGCCGAATTGATCGCCATACGGCCCGGCGCGCAAGGCGAAATCGATAAAGCGCTCCGGACCGCGCGGGTTTTCAGGTGCTTGCGCCATCGCGGCGATAATCGCTTCCGCATACGGGCCGGCTTGGCGGCGCACTTCGCCGTTGAAAAAATCGTCGTCCATCGCATGCAAATCGCCGTCCCAGGGCTGGCCGGTGACGATAGCCGTCAGACGCAGCAAGGTTTCCCATTCGGGCGGATGGTCGGCGGCGGCGGCGAGAATGGGCGGGCTATAACGCGCATGGTTGCGGTAGGAAAACTGCGGGAAGGCGACATCGTAATGGCCGTCTTCGAGCGGCGAACGCCCCGGCAGAATCACATCGGCATGACGCGTGGTTTCGTTGAGATAAATATCGATGCTGACCATAAAGTCCAAGGATTTCAGCGCCGCGCCGAGACGCGCGCCGTTCGGCGCGGACAGCACCGGATTGCTGCCGAGCGTAATCAGCGCCTTGACCTGACCGGGGCCGGCGGTCTCGATTTCTTCGGCCAAGCAGGTAATCGGCAACTCGCCGAACACCTCGGGTGCTTGCGCGACGCGGCTGCGATGCCGACCCAGCGGCACGCCGCGCCCGCTACCGGGCGCGCCCTGAGTATTCGCGGCAAAGGCGGCAGCCTTGGGGAACATCGCGCCGCCTTCCTCGTCGAGATGGCCGGTGACTAAGTTGATGACATCGACCAGCCAACTGTTCAACGTGCCGAATTCCTGAGTGCAGGTGCCGATGCGTGCATACAAGGCGGCGCGCGGCGTGTCGGCCAACTGGCGCGTCAGCTGGCGAATGACGGTAGCGTCGATGCCGCAACGCGCCGCCATGGCCTCGGGCGCGAATTCGGGAATCAGGATCGCATCGATGACGTCGTCCAATCCATTCGTATGCTCGGTCAGCCGCCCCAAGCGCAAAGGATGCTGTTCGCGTGCGGCGAACAAGCTATGCAGCATACCCAGCAGCAAAAAAGCGTCGCTGCCGGGACGAATGAACAGATGGCGGTCGGCCAGCTCCGCCGTCTCGCTACGGCGCGGATCGATGACGATCAATTGACCGCCGCGTGCGCGCAAGGCTTTGGCCTTGCCGCGAAAATCCGGCACGGTCCATAGGCTGCCGTTGGATGCGGCGGGATTGGCGCCGAGCACGATCAGCAAATCGCTGCGTTCGACATCCGGCACCGGCACCGAAAACCAGCCGCCATACATCAGCCCGGACGAAAGCTGCTTAGGCATTTGATCGAGCGTAGACGCCGAGAAGATATTCTTGGTCGCCAGGCTGCGGATCAAGCGCGCACCATAAACCAACAGGCTGAGTTTATGCGCCACAGGATTGCCGAGCGTCACCGCGACCGCATCGCGCCCCTGCTGCGCCAGAATCGGCGACAGACGCGCGGCGATCAGCGCGTAAGCCTCGGCCCACGTCGCCGTCTCGAAGCGGCCATTGCGCTTGATTAACGGCGCACGCAACCGATCCGGATCTCGATGCAACTCCTTGATCGCCACGCCC
>DATETD010000360.1:0-12479 GCA_035283885.1 Rhodocyclaceae bacterium | reverse complement strand
CACCGGCGAGTCGAGCAGGCCGCGACGGAGGCCAGCGACCGCCGCCGCGCAAGCGCCGGTGCCGCAGGCCAGGGTTTCGCCCGAACCGCGCTCGAACACGCGCAGCCGAATATGATCGCGGTCGAGGACTTGCATAAAGCCGACATTGACGCGGCGCGGGAAGCTCGGATGGTTTTCCAAGACCGGCCCGAGTGCTGCAACCGGCGCCGAGTCGACATCGGCGACGAGCAAGACGGCATGCGGATTCCCCATCGACGCCACGGCGACCTCCACCGCCGGAAAATTATCCAGCGGCAGCGTGTAGAGTAGAACGGCGGGATCGTTGCCGCCGTCGGGCGGAATAAACGGAATCTCGGCGGGAATAAAGCGCGGCTGGCCCATATCGACGCTGACTTCGCCGTTGGCTTCGAGGCGCGGCGCAATCAGGCCGTTGGCGGTTTCGACGCGGATCGCGCGTTGCGCGGTCAGTCCCTGCTCATGGACGAAGCGCACGAAGCAGCGCGCACCGTTGCCGCACTGCTCGACCTCGCCGCCGTCGGCGTTGAAGATGCGATAGCGGAAATCCACGTCGGGTAAGCTGGGCTTTTCCACCACCAACACTTGATCGCAGCCGACGCCGAAATGGCGATCCGCTAGAAAGCGAATCTGCCGTGCATTCAGTTCGATACCGGGATTGCGTCGGATGGCGTCGACCACGACAAAGTCGTTGCCCAAGCCGTGCATTTTGCAAAAATGGAGTTTCATAGCGGCAATGATACGGCGCGATGCGGACGCCGATCAATCGATTACGCCGGAAATCCGGGCGGTTTGTCGCGGAACGGGGCCAGGGGAACAGAGCCGTCCCGCCAGCGCCGACTTTTCGGTGGCGATTGCGCGCCACCAAGGCCGCTTCATTTATGCCGCTTTCGCGGTTTCGCCGCGATCGCGCTGCACGCAGCCCATGCGGTTGACGCCGCCGATCAGCGCCTTGATCGAGGCGCTGACGATATTCGCATCGATGCCCACTCCATAAAATTCGCCGCCGCCGCTACCGTAGCCGATGCGGGCGAGTTCGATAAAGGCGCAGGCGCGCGCATCGCCGCCTTCGGCGCTCGGACTCATAGCGCGCTCCTCGAAACTGCGCACCTGCACGTCGATGCCGGCGCTACGCAAAGCATGCACCGCCGCATCGATCGGCCCGTTGCCTTCGCCCTTAAGCCAACGCGCTACGCCGTCGATCTCCGCATAAAGGCGGATGCCCTGCGCCGCGCCATGCTCGAACAAATGATGTTCGAGATATTTGATCGGCGTTTCGGCTTCAAGGTAGCTGGCCGAGAACATGCGCCAGATATCGGCGGCGCTCATCTCTAAGCCGTGGCTGTCGGTATGACGTTGCACGATGGCGGAGAACTCGACCTGCAAACGGCGCGGCATAACGACACCGTATTCCGTTTCCATCAAATACGCGATGCCGCCCTTGCCGGACTGGCTGTTGATGCGGATCACCGAGTCGTAGCTGCGCCCGATATCGCGCGGATCGATCGGCAAATACGCCACGTTCCAGAGCGTGCTCGGCTGCTGCAGCGCGAAACCCTTTTTGATCGCGTCCTGATGCGAACCCGAAAAGGCGGTGAACACCAAATCGCCGACATAGGGATGGCGCGGATGGATAGGCAAGCGGTTGCAATGCTCGACGGTGCGCGCGACCGCATTGATATCGGAAAAATCGAGGCCGGGAGCGACACCCTGGCTGTAGAGATTCAAGGCGAGCGTGACGAGATCGACATTGCCGGTGCGCTCGCCGTTGCCGAACAAACAGCCCTCGATACGCTCCGCTCCGGCCATCAAGGCCAATTCGGAGGCGGCGACCGCGGTGCCGCGGTCGTTGTGCGGATGAAGACTGAGTATCACGCTATCGCGCCGCGCGAGATGGCGGTGCATCCATTCGATTTGATCGGCATAGACGTTCGGCGTGGCGACTTCGACCGTGGTCGGCAAATTGAGGATTACTTTGTTCGTGGGCGTAGCACCCCAGGCGGCGGTGACCGCATCGCAGATTTCGAGCGCAAAATCGAGCTCGGTCGCGGTGAAGGTCTCGGGACTGTATTCGAGCACCCATTCGGTCTCGGCTTGCGCGGCGGCGAGGCGCTTGATCGTCGCCACCGCAGCCACCGCCATATCGACGACTTCCGCACGGCTCATATGGAATACATTGTCGCGAAACGGCTGCGAGGTGGCGTTATACACATGCACAATAGCGCGCCGCGCGCCTTTGAGCGACTCCATAGTGCGCACGATCAAGCTTTCGCGCGCCTGCGTCAACACTTCGATCGTCACGTCATCGGGAATATGCGCGCCTTCGATCAAGCCGCGCACGAAGTCGAAATCGGTCTGCGATGCCGATGGGAAGGCGACCTCGATCTCCTTGAAGCCGATCTCGCACAGCATGCGGAACATGCGCATCTTGCGCTCGGCATTCATCGGCTCGAACAAGGATTGATTGCCGTCGCGCAAATCGGTGCTCATCCAGATCGGCGGCGCGGTTATCGTGCGATTCGGCCATTGGCGGTCGGCAAGCTGTACCGGGGGAAACGGGCGGTATTTGACGGCGGGTTGGGACAACATGGCGGCTCTCCTATGATCGTTGGCGTAAAGATGCGATGGACGAATCTTAGGCGTGCTTGCGCGGCAGGTGCTTGCGTTGTATGGCCAGCTATGCGATATTTTCGCAATAAAATTGCCTATATATGCCGATAGTTGAAATATGATTGCGTAACTTTGCGGATGGCCGCAAAAATAGCGAATTTGGAGCCTTAGGAGGACGCATGCAGCTCGATCGATACGATATTCAGATACTCGGCGCGCTACAGGACGATGGGCGCATCGGTAACCAGGCTTTAGCCGAGCGCATCGGCCTATCGCCTTCGCCGTGCCTGCGCCGCGTGCGCACGCTCGAAGAGGCGGGCTATATCGTCGGCTACCGCGCCTTATTGGACGCCAGAAAACTCGGTTTGTCCTTGATGGCCCTGATCCATATTTCGATGGACCAGCACACGCCGGAGCGCTTCAGCCATTTCGAAAGCGAAATCGTCGAGATTCCCGAAGTGCTCGAATGCCTGCTGATTACCGGACAGGACGCGGATTATCAGCTCAAGGTCGCGGTTAAAGATATGGACGCCTATCAGGAACTGCTGCTGAACCGCATCACGCGTATCAAGGGCGTGACCGGGGTGCATTCGAGTTTCATCTTGCGGCGCGTGGTCGATAAGACGGCGTTGCCGTTGGGGTAAGCGGGAACGCATGGCCGCAGCCGTCTCGCCAGCGCCGAGTTTCGAGATCGACGCCATCAGCGACGCCTCTCGGCAACCGGATTTTATAGAGCATCGTCACTATCCTGCGACGCGATGGTCGATAGCCGCTTTACGTGCTCCAGGAGCTCGTCGTAAACACAGTAGCGATTTTTGCCGGACAGTTTCGCCCGATACATCGCCCGATCGGCTTGACATAGCAGTTGCTGTCCGTCGACGTCGTTCGCTTGCGGATAAAAGGTGACGCCTACACTGGCCGACACTTGGAGAAGCCGATAGCCCGTTTGCACCGGTCGGGAGGCTTCGGTCAGCAATCGCGTCAGCGTAGGTTTGCCGGCTTCGATATCGTCCAGATCGAGCAATATGACTACGAACTCATCGCCGCCCAAGCGGGCGATCGTGTCGCCTTCGCGCAACGCGAGCTTGAGGCGGGACGTCAACACGATCAGCACGTGGTCGCCGGCGGCATGTCCATAGCTGTCGTTGATCGCTTTGAAGCCGTCCAGGTCGAGAAAGGCCACCACGATCTTGCGCTGACGCCGTTGCGCCTGCGCCATGGCTTGCTGTAGGCGGTCGGCGAGCAACAAGCGATTCGGCAGGCTAGTTAAGGCGTCGTAATGCGCGATGCGTTCGAGCTGCTGCTCGTGCTGCTTGAGCGCGGTGATGTCGGAAAATAAGGCGACATAGTGCTTCGTCCTGCCATCGCCATCGCGCACGGCGTCGATGGTCAGCATTTCGGCATAGACCTCGCCGTTTTTGCGCCGATTCCATATCTCGCCGCGCCAATAGCCGTTCTCGGTCAGTTCCTTCCATAAAACCGCATAGAACTCCGGCCCTTGATGGTCGAACTTCAGCAGGCGCGGATTGCGGCCCAGAACTTCGTCGCGGCTGTAACTGGTGATGCGCGTAAAGGCGGCGTTGACGTCGATGACAACACCATTGGCGTCGGTAATCATGATGCCCTCGCGAGCATGGGAGAACACGCTCGCGGCCAGTTGCAGTTGTTCTTCGGCCTGTTTTCGTTCGGTAATGTCGCGCGCCGAAGCGAATAGCCGCGAGGTTTCCAACTCGGGGATCGACTGCCATTCCAGCCATTTGTAGGCGCCGTCCCGGCAACGATAACGATTGACGAAGCATCTTACGACATGACCTGCCGCCTGATGCGCCACCGCGCTCAATGTCGCCGCGCGGTCGTCGGGATGGACGAAATCCAGAAAGGGTTTCGACCTCAGTTCCGTCTCGCTGTACCCCAATACCGTCTGCCATGCAGGATTGATTTTCAGGAAATACCCATCGCTAGAGGCGATGCATAATGGATCGGGAATCAATGTGAAGAATCGTTGCAATTCGTTTTCCGTACGGCTCAATTCGGCGACGGTCGCATGCAGTTGCGCTTCGCTGGCTTTGAGCGCCTCTTCCCGTTGCTGCACGCTGTGCAGCAGGCGGTTGAAGCTGCCTATCAACTGGCCGATTTCGTCGTCGCGATCGATAGGCAGGGGCGGAGGGGGCTGGTTCGTCGCCGACCGGGCGGTCAAGGTTCGTATGACATCGAAGATCGGAGACAGTTGGCGGCGCAACATCCACCACGTTAGGCAGCCTGCGAGCGCGGTCAGGACGATCGTAGCCAACAGCATATGCCGTTGCAGGTTGCGGATCGGAGCGAAAACTTCTGCGCTAGGTTGAGTCGCGACCGCGATCCAGCCGGCGATAGGAATTTTCTTGAAGGAGCTCAGGGTTTCGACGCCATTCGCGTCGGTGAGAATGAAATGATTCTCGTCGTTCGCGGGGAGTCGGTCGAGTTCCGCAGCGATGCCGACTGCCGAAGTTTCTTTCATAACGAGGTTTTTGTCGGTCGCGGTGACGATCAGCCGATGCTGCGGCGCCAGCAACAGATAGCCGCCGGATTGACCATAACGGTTGGTGGTGATTTTGTCCAAAAAATTCGGTTTGCCCAGGTTGGTCACGCCTAGCAAGGCGCCGATCACCCGATGTCGGCGATCGCGAATCGGCGCCGCCATGCCGAACAGCGGAACGTGCAGCGTTCTGCCGATCACCGGGCGACCGACGGTCGATTTTCCCTCGGCGAGGGCGGCGATTATACTATCGACATTGCTGTAATCGACGCCGATACGGCCTGCCGCTAAGGGAACGTCGGCGATCGCCCGACCGTCGCTGCCGACGATAAGAACGCCGCCATTGAACAGAATTTGCAGGATCGGGCGCTGCTCTAAATATTTTTGCAGCGCCGCCGGTTGGGCGAGCAATGTCGCGTCGATTCCGTCGGCGATACTCTTCAGTGCGTCCATTCGGTCGGTCAACTCGTCGCTCACGCCGTTCGCCACAAACGCAACCGTCGACAACTGCTGTTCGCCGAGCAATTGCCGCATATCTCCATGCAATATATATTCGACATAGAACGACAGCGACCAGATGCCGATCAGGAAAATGCCCAGCGTAAACAGGGTGGTCCGCGCCCTGATCGATAGCCCGCGCCGGAGATTCGATTTCATGACGGCGACTCCGACGACGAGCGGTCGATGACGCTATCCGGGGGCGTGCGCGCCGGCTTGAGCGACGCGACGATGGCGATCGACGATGCGGTCATGACGAAGCTCTCCATACAAAAGATGCCATACGGCGCGCTGCAAAGCAATGCGCCCGTTATGAATGCTTTGAATATTAAGGAGGAACCGTCGAGGTCGGGGAGTGTTCCCTGAATCAATATTGGACTATTTACAGCGCGAAAGATAGTCCGGATTTTCGCGCAACGCAATAAAGCGTGCGGCGCAAGGCTCAATCGCCTGTTGACATTCAAGACGACCGGTCATATAGTTCGCCCATGGCTAGAATCAAACATCCCGAAGACGTGCGCTTGAAGCTCCTGGAGACCGGGTTGGCGTTGTTTTCCCATCAGGGTTACAACGGCACCGGCATCAAGGAGATCGCCGACGCGGCGAATATGCCCAAGGGTTCGTTCTACAACTACTTCGCCAGCAAGGAAGAATTCGGCGCAGCGACGATACAGCATTACGGCGAGCTGGTTGCGAGCGCCTGGGCCGAGTATTTCGTCGATGCGCCGCGCGAACCGCTGGCGGCGTTGCGCCATGGCGTCGCCAAGATGGTGAGCTATCACGAACAATCCGAGGTCAAATGCGGCTGCCTGTTCGGCAATTTCGCCGCCGAACTCGCCGAGTCCAGCGATAGTTGCCGCCTCGCATTGCGCGATGTGGTCGGCGCGTGGCGTGCGCATATCGCCGACCATCTACGCCGCGCTCAGGCCGAAGGCGCGGTGCGCAACGATATTACGGCGGAGGCGCTCGCCGATTTTTTCTGGAACGCCTGGGAAGGCGCTTTGCTGCGGATGAAAATCGAACATTCGATCGCGCCCTTGCGCGCCTGCGTCGATCTGATGTTCGATCGTTTTTTTGTTCCTCAAGCGTAGTTTATTTTTTTGCCGCACCATCAAGACGACTGGTCGTATAACTCACTCCAACTTACCTCATCAAGGAGATATCATGAATCAAGCCTTAGCCCCCCGTAGTGCCGATTCGCTGTTCCAAACCGTTCGCATCGGTGAGATCGAACTCGACAACCGTATCGTCATGGCGCCGCTGACGCGCAATCGCGCCGAGCCGGGCAATATTCCGGGGCCGTTGACGGTCGAATACTATGCGCAACGCGCCGGCGCCGGCCTGATCGTCACCGAAGCCACGCAGGTGTCGGCGCAGGCCCAAGGCTATTACGCCACACCCGGATTGCATACATCGAAACAAGTCGCCGCCTGGAAAATCGTCACCGACGCGGTCCATGCGCGCGGCGGCAAGATCGTGGTGCAGTTGTGGCACACCGGACGCATGTCGCATAGCGCCTTCCAGCCCGAGGGCGCAGCGCCCGTCGCGCCGTCGGCGATACGCGCCAAGGCCAAAACCTATATTCCGGGCCAGGGTTATGTCGACACCTCCGAACCGCGCGCGCTGACAGTGGCGGAAATCGCCGCCATCGTCGACGACTTTCGCCAGACCGCGCGCCGCGCGATCGACGCCGGATTCGACGGCATCGAAGTGCATGGCGCGCATGGCTATCTGCTCGATGCGTTTATGCGCGACAACGCCAACCGGCGCGACGACGAATACGGCGGCAGCATCGAAAATCGCGCGCGCTTTTTGCTCGAAGTGGTGGCCGCCGTCAGCGCCGAAATCGGCGGCGGTCGCGTCGGCGTGCGCATCGCGCCGGTGTCGCCGGTCAACGACTCGGCAATCGCCGCGCCGCAGCCGCAATTCGACTACCTGGTGCGCGAGTTGAACCGCTTCGGTCTGGCGTATTTGCATATCGTCGAAGGCCAAACCGGCGGCGCGCGCGATTTCGCGCCGTTCGACTACGCGGCATTGCATCGGCTGTTCGACGGCGCTTGGATGCTGAACAACGGCTACGACCGGCAAATGGCGATCGACGCCGTCGCTTCGGGACATGCCGATTTGATTTCCTTCGGTCGCCCGTTCATCAGCACGCCGGATTTGGCGCGCCGCCTGCGCGACAATCTGCCGCAAAACGAGTTCTTCAAAGACGCCCCACTCTACGGCGGCGCCGGGCCGCACGGGTATACCGATTACCCCGCCTTGCCTGCGTAGGCTATCGTCCAAAAACCGCCCACAAGAAAAATGGGAAACACGGGCAATCGCCTTAGCATATCCGCCTATTCGACGTAGCCGTCGCACGTCAATAGGCGCGAGAGGCGATCGGTTTTTCTCAGTTTATCGACGACGGACTCGATGTTTTTCAGCAATTTCTCGCCTTCCGCATACGCTTTCGACACGACGATATGCGAGGGAACCGAATTGAGCCGGGTTTCGGCCATAAGGAAGGCATCGATGTTCCGCAGCGCGCCAGTCCGCCATTTCGGTCATCTTCCGTCCCGCCAGCGCCGACTTTTGCCCTTCGCGCTCGTCCGGGCGGTAGAATCGCGGCAATATTCAAACCCCTCCCTCTCAGGATCGCTCCCCATGTCCGACATTCCGCGCTACACCATCAACCGCACTCTGGTCGTCGTTCGCCTAGAGCAGCCCTTTCTCGATTGGCTGACGTCCGTCGACCCGACGTCCGCCGATCTGGAACTCGACGAACTGAACGAAGACGGCGACGCCTTCCTGATCCCCGGCGAGGAGGAGATGGACGATGAGGACGGCGTATCGAAATGGATAGAAAGCCGCTGGGAAATACTGTTCGAACATATGCTGACCGATTGGATTGCCGACGAGGCTCTGTGGCCGCAAAATCGCTCGCTGAAAATGTTCCGCCAATGGTTCAGCGTCGAACGGCACTCCATGGTGTGGGACTTATGCGATACGCCCTTGGAAGTCGAAGATTGGGCCGACGAGGACGACACCCAAGTCATGCTGCATTGAGCCGATACCGTATCGATGGAGACGCGCGTCGGCCTGCTGCAAGAACTTGACCCCTTCGCCTGCCCGCTGCATGGCCTGCGGCTGATCGAAGCCTCGGCGGGCACCGGCAAAACCTGGAATATCTGCGGCCTGTATTTGCGCCTGCTGCTCGAAAAAGGGCTGACGGTGCAGCAACTGCTGGTCGTCACCTTCACCAAGGCGGCAACCGCCGAGTTGCGCGAGCGCTTACGCGCGCGACTGGTCGACGCCCTGAACGGGCTGCGCGGTTCCAGCCAGGGCGCAGCGGCGCACGATCCCTTCGTGCGGCAACTGATAAACACGGTCACGGCGCAAAGCGGCTTCTCCGTCGAGATATTGGCCGAGCGCGTGCAAACCGCCTTGCATTGCTTCGACGAAGCGGCGATCTTCACCATCCATAGTTTCTGCCAGCGCGCGCTCGCCGACACGCCGTTTGCCGCCGGCATGCCGTTCAGCCTCGAACTGATACAGGACGACCATCTGCTCTGTCATGAAGCGGTCGCCGATTTCTGGCGGCGACATATCGCCAGCCAGGAAATCTCCCCGGCGTTGGCCGATTGGCTGGTGGCGCGCCAGGATACGCCGGAAACCTGGACCGCCTTGCTTAAAAAAATGCTCGCCAAATCGCAATCGCGCGTGATTTGGCCGGAAGAGGATGCGGTTGTTGGGCTTCCTGCGTCAGCCCAACCTACAGAGCTTCACGAGGCATATCGTCGCGCGCGGGCGGTATGGGGCGACGGACTGGCGGCGACTCGGGCCTTGCTGGACGGCATCGCCGCCTTGAATGCAACCAGCTACAAACCCGACAGCGTGGCGCAGGCGGCGCAGAGCTGGCGCGACTGGTTCGCCGCCGACGATCCGCTCGCTACGGTCGATCCCGACAAGCGCGAACTGTTTAGCGCCGCGATGCTGCAAAAGCGTTACAAAAAAAATCAAAGCGCACCGCGCCATGCGTTTTTCGATCTCGCCGACGAGCTGCTGCAACTACAGCAAGCGCAGATCGACGCGCTGAATCGTGCGCGCCTGCATCTGCTGCGGCGCATGCTCGAAGAAACCGGGCGCGATCTGTTGCTGCGCAAACGCGAGCAACGCTGCGTCTCGTTCGACGATATGCTGTTCAATATGCACCGCGCCTTAAGCTGCGGCGACTATCCCTGGCTCGCCGCGGCGATTCGCAGCGCGTACCCCGTGGCTCTGATCGACGAATTTCAAGACACCGACCCGCTGCAATTTCAAATCTTCAGTCTGCTGTATCCGCCCGACGGGCTGGCCGCAGCCCTGCCGACTTACGGCCCGATCTTTCTGGTCGGCGACCCCAAACAGGCGATCTACAGCTTCCGCAACGCCGATTTGCATACCTACTTGCATGCGAAAAGTTTAAGCGCATCGCCTTACACCCTGATTCACAACCAACGCTCCAGCCCGGCCTTGATCGCAGCCTGCAACGCCCTATTCGCGCGCAACCCGCAGGCGTTTATCCTCGACGGCCTGAACTATGCCGATGTCCAAGTCGGCGCCAAACCGCGCACCGCATTTATCGACAGCAGCACGGACAATAACGCGAACGGCAGCGCGACGGCGGGTTTGCATCTGTGGTATCTGCCCGACGAGACCACGCGCAGCGAGGCCATGCAGCAGGTGTTGCAAGCCACCGCCGCCGAAGTCGCGCGCCTGATCGCCGCCGGTCAGAAAGTCGGCGCTGACGGGACGGATGAGAAAGGAAGCATCCGACTCGGCGCGCGCGGCCTCGCGCCCGGCGATATCGCCATCCTGGTCAAAAGCCATCGCCAAGGGCGCGCAGTCAAACAGGCGTTGCTGCGGCTCGGCATCGGCAGCGTCGAACTGTCGCACAACAGCATCTTCGACAGCAACGAAGCGCGCGAAATGCAAGTGCTGCTGCATGCGATCCTCGAACCGACCCGGCCCGACCGGCTCTACGCGGCGCTCGCGACCGAATTGCTGGGCTTCAGCGCCGACAGAATCGATGCGCTCGCCGCCGACGAAAACGCGCTGCTGCAAACGCTGCAACGCTTCGCCGACTATCGCGAAATCTGGACGCAGCGCGGTTTCGGCAGCCTGATGCGCGAATTCATGAACCGCGAAGCGATGCCGCAACGCCTGCTGGCCTATCAAGACGGCGAACGGCGGCTGACCAATCTGCTGCATCTGGGCGAACTGCTGCAAGCCGCAAGCCAACAACATCCCGCCGCCGAAGCGCTGCTGCGCTGGCTTAACGCCTGCTGCCGCGAAGGCGCGCAGGACGAAGTCGCCCAATTGCGGCTCGAATCCGACCGCAACCTTGTCCAGATCGTCACCATTCATAAATCCAAGGGCTTGGAATACCCGATCGTATTCTGCCCCTTCCTGTTCGACGGCCACAGCCGCCCGATGGGGCGCGGCGAATTTCGCGAATATCACGACGAGAATCACGCCCCGGTGCTCGATTTCCGCCCCGAATCCGCCGAAGACGAAGAAATCAAACGGCAACGCCTGCGCGAACGCGACGCCGAGGATATGCGTTTAATCTATGTAGCCTTAACGCGCGCGGTGCATCGCGCCTACCTGGTCGCCGGTTGCTACAGCTCGCGCAACACCGTTACCGAAAGCGCGCGCAGCCTGTTGAACTGGATGGCGGCGGGCGGCGCGATCGACTACGATGCATGGAAATCGCATAAACTCGGCGCGACGGAAATCCGCCATGCCTGGCACGCCCTGGCGCAGACCGCCGGCGCGGCGCTATGGCTCACCGACTTGCCGCAACGGTCCGCACCGCCGGTCGAACTGCCGCGCCTGTGCGCCGACCAACTCCAGGCCCTGCCCGCGCCCAAACGCATCCCGATCGCCTGGCGCATCGGCAGCTTCAGCCACCTGCACCACGGCAGCCGCGCCGACGGACTCGGCAGCGACCATGATGGACATGTCGGCGGCCATGTCGTGCCGATCAAAACCGCACCGCCCGCCACGCTGGCCGACAACGATATCCTGCACTTCCCGCGCGGCCCGTCCGCCGGCGACTGCCTGCACGCAATCTTCGAACGCATCGACTTCGCCGAGCCCGCAAGCTTCGACGCCGCAATCGAGCGCGCGCTACTCGGCTTCGCCGAAGACCAAACCGCCGCCGCGCCGCTCGCCGCGATGCTGCTGCGTATGCTGAACGACGTACTCGCCACCCCCTTGCGCCCTGGTCTAAGCCTGCAAACCATCGCGCCGCAGCGGCGGCTGATCGAACTCGAATTCCACCTGCCGACCCCGCATTTGGATGCACATGCGCTCAACGCCTGGCTCGCCGCCCATCACTATCCGCTTGCGCCGCTCGACTTCTACCCGCTATCGGGCTACCTCAAAGGCTATGTCGATTTGATTTTCGAGCACGACGGACGGTTTTATATCCTCGACTGGAAATCCAACCACCTGGGCTATACCGCCGCCGACTACGGCCCCGACGCCCTAGCGGTGGCGATGAGCGAGCACGGCTACCATCTGCAATATCTGCTGTACGCCATCGCGCTGCATCGCTTCCTACGCCAACGCCTGCGCAATTACGACTACCGACAGCACTTCGGCGGCGTGCTGTATCTGTTCGTGCGCGGCGTCAGACCCGAATGGGCCGACAGCGGCGTGTATTTTCATCTGCCGGAGTTGGCGACGCTGGAGTCGTTGGAGGGATTGCTGACGGATAAAGCATAGACCCGCTTTTCGGCGGCGCCAAAGCCGAAAGCCCGACGAGGGACTCGACGGGCTTTCGGGGGAAGGGAAGTCTGGCGTTGACCTA
>DATETD010000359.1:0-2391 GCA_035283885.1 Rhodocyclaceae bacterium | reverse complement strand
CAGAAACCGAATACCCGCGGAAATTCGTGAATACGTCGATTCTTTTCGGCGGTACGCCCGTACAGCGGCGCTCGGTAATTCTTGAGCCGTTTCATCGAGGACGTCCGCATTAGGCTAACTTTCCCGCTTCGTTCGATGGCGTCGTTCATCTGCAATTGATTTGCATGTTGGGTGCGAAAAGTCGGCGCTGGCGAGACGGCTCTGCATGGCGATTTTTTAGGATGAATCTCGATTGAAACTGGACGTCGAATCTATCGCGCGTTGTTTACCGGCCTTGGTTGCGTCGGTTCTTGCTGCCTGTTCCACTGTGCCGGGCGGCGAGGCCGTGAGGCCGCCTGCGCCGTCGGTGATTTCGCCGACGATGCCGACGCCGTCCGCGCCGCCGCTGTCCGATGCGCCGGCGCGAGCAGCTAAACCGCCCAAGCCGTCGGTAATCGAGCCTACTAAAACGCCGCCGCCGCAAGCCGTGTATCTCGATGCGGTTAGCGGCGCGGCGCGCATTGCGCGCTTTTTGCCCGAGGGGATTGCGGATCGCCACGGCTGGGCGAAAGACATTTTCGCGCCGTTCGCCAGCTTGAAATTGCCTTTAAGCGCCGAGAATATCTGCGCGGTGGCGGCGGTGATCGCGCAGGAATCCTCGTTTCAAGGCGATCCGGTGGTGGCGGGTTTGCCCAAGATCGTCAAGCGCGAACTCGAACGCCGTCGCCAGTCGATCGGCGCACCGCAATGGCTGATGGATCGAGCGTTGGAGATCGCATCGCCGAATGGACGCAGCTATCGATACCGCATCGATCGGCTGAAAACCGAAGCCGAGGTCAGCCGTTTGTACGACGATATGATATCGGAGTTGCCGCTCGGCAAGCGTTTGCTGGCGGATTACAATCCGGTGCGCACCGGCGGGCCGATGCAGGTCAGCCTGGAGTTCGCCAAGGCGCAGATCAAGGAGGCGGCGTATCCGTATGCTTATGCCGGTTCTTTGCGTAACGAGTTGTTTACGCGGCGCGGCGGCGTGTATTTCGGCGTGGCGTATTTGCTGCATTATCCCGCGGAATACGACGCGATGCTGTACCGCTTCGCCGATTTCAATGCGGGACGGTATGCGAGCCGCAATGCGGCGTTTCAGCAGGCGCTGTATTTGTTGAGCGGCGTAGCGCTCGATTACGACGGCGACTTATCGATTTATCGCGACGGCGCGCCGAGCGACGCGATGAGCCGCACGCGCCAGGTGTTGTATGGACTGGCGCAGCGCTTGTCCTTGAGCCGCGAAGAGATTGCGCGCGATTTGCTGTTGGAAAAAAAGCCCGAATTCAGCCGCACGCCCTTGTATCGCCAAGTGTTCGCCTTGGCCGAGCGCTCGACCGGACGCGTGCTGGAGCGGGCGCGCTTGCCCGAAATCAAACTCAAAGGGCCGAAAATCACGCGCCAATTGACGACCGCGTGGTTCGCGCAGCGCGTCGATGGGCGGCGGCGCGAGTGCATCAAGATCGAGGCGGCGGCCTTGTCGCCTGCTACGCCGTAGCGTAGTCGTCGCGGTTGGGGTGGAACGTTCCCGAGGTCTCGTTTGCATGGCGCCGGGGCGCGAATGGCTGCGCATTGCTGCCGGATGGCTCGATTTCTCGTCGCTTATTTGTCCGCGAGCAGCATTTTCAAGCGTTCGATTTCCGCCAAAGCAGCCTCTTTTTCCTGCATAGCCGCTTCCTTTGCGTGTATGGCGGCTTCTTGGGCCTTCATAGCGGCTTCTTTTTCCTGCATGGCGGTCGCCTTTTCCTGCATAGCCGCCTCTTTCTCCATTAGCGCATCCTGTTCGCGCTGTAGTGCGGCTTGCTCGCGCAGTAAGGCTTGCAGTTTTTCCTTCCGTTCTTCTTCCATCTCCCACTGTATCGTGCGCTGTTGGCGCAGATAGTTCTGGCGGGCTTGGTACTCGTGGTAGTTGCGCTCTTTTTCGGAGAACTGGCGTAGGGTGGTCATGGCTTGCCTCATTTCGGGGGTAGTCATCCAGTCGGGCAATGCGGCATCGTCCAACTGCTCGCCGGCCTTGAAGAATTGCAGCCAGCGTTGCTGTTCGTTTTCGACCGTCTGGGTGCTGAATTTATCCAGTTCCAGCAGCCAGATGCCGCCGTGATCGAGCAAGGTGCGGCCTTTGGCGTCGCGGAGTTGATAGGCGTGGAGGTAATCGCCGTCGTCTGGTATCAGGTTCTCGGCGAGCAGCCAAATCGAATAGGTCGGTTTGAGCAAGCGGTAATCGTTGCCGCTTTGCAGTTGTTGGCTGTAGATATCGGCCCAGGTGTAGAGGATGCGCGCCGAGAGATGCCCATAGACGAGTAGTTGGATTTCAATCTGGTAAATCTGCTCGCTAGCGTCGCGGGCTTTGACATCGACGATGCTGAGTTT
>DATETD010000358.1:0-4792 GCA_035283885.1 Rhodocyclaceae bacterium | reverse complement strand
AGATAGTTGATGGCGTCGCCCATGTTCTCGCCTTCAACTTCGTACTGATGGTATTCCTCGTCCATAAAGACGTACATCGGGTCGGCGAAATAGGAGTAGGTGCATTCCTTACGTTCGGGCACCACCTGGTCGAACTTGTCGTCGGCTTTATAGACCGCTTCCGAGGCGCTGCCGGTCAGCAGGTTCTTGAATTTGAACTTGACCACGGCGGCGTTGCGACCGGATTTATTGTATTCGGCTTTTTGCACGACGAGGGGGTCGTTGCCGACCATGACGACATTACCGGCGCGGAGTTCCTGAGCGATTTTCATGTTGAAGCTTTCTACGGCGAGGATGGAAAACCGCCTATTTTAGCCGCTCATGACAGAATTCGACAAGCCGCTTGGCGAGATTCGGTTGCGCGTGCAGGGTTTTCGCCCAGTCGCGCGTATGCTGCGCTTGGTGTGGTAGTTCGGCGTAGAAGCTCGCCCAGTCGAGTGCGCCGCGACCGTTCCAGGCTTGCCAGAAGCGTGCTAGAGCCGTCTCGCCAGCGCCGACTTTTGCATACAGGCGCAAAAAGGCGTCGAGTTTGTCCCAGTGGGCGTCGTCGGCCTGCGGATAGATCTGCCAAACCATAGGTTTTTCCGCCCATTGCGCGCGCACGAAGGAATCCTCGCCGCGCACGAAGTTCACGTCGCATACCCACAGCAATTCGTCGTAGCGCCGCTGCGGCAGAAAGGGCAGGGCGTAGCAGCGCAATGCGCCGTGCGCGGCAAACGGCGCGTCGACGCCCGGTTGCAGCAGATGCACCGGATACGGCGCGTCGGCCCATTGGCGCAACAATTCGGGCAATGCCGGATTGGCGTAAGCGAACAAAGAAATCGTCAAGGCCTGCGCTGGCGGCGGCAAGCCGAATTCGCGCCGAAAGGCGACGGGATCGAACGCGGCGCGGCGTGCGGCGTAGTCGTTTTCGCACAGCACGCCGCCGCTGGCCGGGTCGAAACCCGGAAAGTAGAAGTATTTGGCCAGCGGCGGATGCGGCGAGGGCAGTTTATGGCAGGCGAGCGTCCATTCCTCGGCGGAAAGATATTCCAAATTGATCCATAATGGCGGCGACGTTCGATGCGCCATCGCGTGGCGCTTCTTCATCGGCAGTTCGCAGGCGAAGGCTTCGATCACGATATCGCCATCGTCGTCGAACAGGGCGTCGGCGCGCCAATGGCGGATATCGACGCGCTCGCTGTCGGGCGCGAGCCGTTGCAGCGCGTGCGGATCGTCGATCCACAAGCGCACCTGCCAGCGATATTCGTGCGCCAATTGCCGCGCCAGCCGCCAACAAACGCCAGCGTCGCCGTAATTATCGACCACGGCGCAAAAAATTTCGCAACGTAAGCTGGAGTCGGTCATGGCGAGGCGTTATCCTTGCAGGTTGTTGGACCAATAGAAGCAGTTGTCCACGAAAAACACAAAAAGCACGAAAAGAATCAAAGACCTGTCTGCCTTCTGGCGCTTACCCGACAGGTGAATGGGTTTCTAGTTCGACCTAGTGTTTTTGTTCGTGTCTTTCGTGCTTTTCGTGGACAAAAGAGGTTTTTGATCGAATCGAGGACGTTATTCTCCCATGTCATCGCCGCTCGCAGTGCCTTCCGTTTTCGACAGCAAGGAATTTATCGCCTCCCTGACCGAAGCGCCGGGGGTGTATCGCATGCTCGACGCTCAAGGCGGAGTGCTGTACGTCGGCAAGGCGAAGAATCTCAAGAAGCGGGTGTCGTCGTATTTCCAAAAAACCGGCCACAGCCCGCGCATCGCGCTGATGCTGCAACAGGTGGCGACGATGGAGGTCACCGCGACGCGCTCCGAGGCCGAGGCGCTGATCCTCGAAAACACGCTGATCAAAAAACTCGCGCCTAAGTACAATATCTTATTTCGCGACGATAAATCCTATCCGTACATCGGTTTTTCGGGCGGCGAGTTTCCGCGCTTGTTTTACCATCGCGGCGCGTTCGACAAGCAGTCGCAGTATTTCGGCCCGTTTCCGAACGGCTTGGCGGTGCGCGAAAGCATCCAATTGATCCAAAAGACGTTTTTACTGCGCACCTGCGAGGATTCGGTATTCGCCCATCGTTCGCGCCCCTGTTTGATGCATCAGATCAAACGCTGTAAAGCGCCGTGCGTCGGCGCGATCGCCGCTGCGGAGTATGCAAAAGACGTCGATCTGGCGCGCATGCTGCTGTCGGGTCGGCATTTGGCGGTGATCGAAAGTCTGACGCAACGCATGGCAGCCGCAGCGACGGAATTGCGCTTCGAGCAGGCGGCGCAGTTGCGCGACCAGATTCGCGCCTTGCAGACGGTGTTGCAGCGTCAATATGTCAGCTCGCCCAACGGCGGCGATGTCGATATCGTCGTCGCCGTGGTGGTGCATGGCGACTTATGCGTCAATCTGGCGATGGTGCGCGGCGGTTTGCATTTGGGCGACCATGCCTATTTTCCGCAGTCGGCATCGCAGATCGAACCTGTGGAAGGCTTGGCGGCGTTCGTCGCCCAGCACTATGCCGCGCAAGCCGCGCCGCCGCGCATCGTGATGAGTCCGGCTTTGAGCGCCGAGGAATTTTTGCCCTTGAGCGATAGCGGCGCGCCGACGAACGAGATGGAGCGCGCCTGGTTGGAGATGGCGCTGAACAATGCGACGCTCGCGGCGACGGCGCGTCAGCAGGCCAAATCGCGCGCGGGTAGCCGTCTGTCGGCCTTGCAGGAGGCCTTGCAATTGGACGAGTTGCCGTTGCGCATCGAGTGTTTCGATATCAGCCATACCGGCGGCGAGCGCACCGTGGCCTCGTGCGTGGTCTGCATCGGCGGCGCGATGAAAAAAAGCGAGTATCGCCGCTTCAATATCGAAGGCATTACGCCGGGCGACGACTATGCGGCGATGCGTCAGGCGCTGACGCGGCGCTACGAGAAACTCGGCGCTGGTAGGACGGATGCGGAGACGGACGCCGCCCTGGCCGAGCGCGCGCCGGATTTGATCTTGATCGACGGCGGCAAGGGCCAGCATGGCGTGGCGCGCGAAGTGCTGAGTGAATTGGGCTTGGAGTATATCGATAGTATGGGCATCGCCAAGGGCGAGGAGCGAAAACCGGGCCATGAAACCCTTTTTGTCGTTAAAGACGGCGTGAAGCGGCTTGAGCCGTTAGAATTAGCTATGGATCATCCAGGCTTCCATCTGATTCAGGAAATACGCGACGAGGCGCACCGGTTCGCCATCGTCGGCCACCGCGCGCGGCGCGACAAAGCGCGCGGACGGTCGACCTTGGAAGATATCGCCGGTATCGGCGCAGTGCGGCGGCGTAAACTCCTGGCGCATTTCGGCGGACTGGACGGCGTCAAAGCCGCCACCGTGGACGATCTATGTCGTGTCGCCGGCATTTCGCGCCGGTTGGCGGAAGAAATTTACCAACAATTCAGATAATATGCCAGTTAATATTCCAAACATCCTGACATGGGCGCGCATCGTCCTGATTCCTTTGGTGGTCGGGGTGTTTTATATGCCTTTGCCTTTGGCCGAGCAAAATCTGATCTCCACCGTCGCCTTCGTCGTCGCGGCGGTCACCGACTGGTTCGACGGTTGGTTGGCGCGTAAATTGAATCAGACCTCGGCGTTCGGCGCCTTCCTCGATCCGGTCGCCGACAAGCTCATGGTTGCCGCCGCCTTGGTGATGCTGGTGCAGTTGGAGCGCACCGATGCGGTGTTGGCGTTCGTGATTATCGGGCGCGAAATCGCCATCTCGGCCTTGCGCGAATGGATGGCGAAAATCGGCGCCTCGAAGAGCATTGCGGTGTCGTTTATCGGCAAACTCAAAACCACGGCGCAAATGAGCGCGATTCCTTTGCTGTTGTGGAATAGCGACCGCATGCTGGGGACTATCGGCGTGACTCAACTCGGCACTTACCTGCTCTGGGGCGCCGCCGTGCTGACCTTATGGTCGATGATTTATTATATGCGAAGAGCTTGGCCCGAGATTTCCGAGCGCAGCAAGTAAATATCATCTGTGGTGAAAGCGTGACTTCGACTGCGTATCGTCTCGACGATTTCGATTATTTTTTGCCGCCCGAGCTGATCGCGCAGACGCCGACGGCGCAGCGCAGCGCCAGCCGCTTGCTCGAACTGCGCGGCATGGAACGTTACGATCGGCATTTTTCCGATCTCGCCGAGTTGCTGCGAGCGGGCGATCTGCTGGTGGTCAACGACACGCGCGTGGCGCATGCGCGCTTAGTGGGGCGCAAAGAAAGCGGCGGGCAGGTGGAAGTGTTGGTCGAGCGAGTGCTCGGCGGGCGCGAAGTGTTGGCGCAGGTGCGCGCCAGCAAGTCGCCCAAGCCCGGTAGCCGCCTGTATCTGACGGCGGCGGATGGCGGCGCGGACCTCGTGGTCGAGGTGCTGGGGCGGCAGGACGAGTTCTATCGTTTGGCGTTTCAAGGCGATGCGTTAGCCATGATCGAGCGTCATGGGCGCTTGCCTTTGCCGCCGTATATCGAGCGCGCCGCCGCCTTGCCCGACGAGACGCGTTACCAGACGGTCTATGCGCGCGCAATCGGTTCGGTCGCCGCGCCGACGGCGGGCCTGCATTTCGACGAGGATTTGCTGCAGCGTCTGCAAGATCGCGGCGTAGGACTGGCGCGCGTGACCCTGCATGTCGGCGCCGGCACCTTTCAGCCGGTGCGCGTGCAGGATTTGACGCAACACCCGATGCATTCGGAGCGTTACGAGATGCCGACAGCGACGGTGGCGGCGATAAAGGCGACGCGCGCGGCGGGCGGG
>DATETD010000357.1:0-3027 GCA_035283885.1 Rhodocyclaceae bacterium | reverse complement strand
TGCGGGAAATCCGCCTGTCCGGTTCGATGAGGGGGATGTGGAAACGGGGTCAAGGTTTAGGCTACCAGGAGCCGCCGAGCGAAGTGAGCGGTTACAAACGTACCGAGCCAGCAGCTACCGCGCCACATCTCTACTCTACAGCTCGCGCCGCTACTGCCGACTTGCAATCCCTATCCCCAGCACCACCAGCCCCAGCCCGAGCATTTGCGTCGCCGAAAAGGCTTCGCCGAGCAGCAGCCAGCCGAACACCACGGTGATCAAGGGACCCACCATGCCGATCATCGCGGCGCGGCTGCTGCCGAGTTGGCGGATCGCCATCGACAGTGCGAACACCGGCAGCACCGTCGACACCGTGGCCATGGCGACGCCGTAGGCAACCACCGGCCACGGTTGGATAAAGGATTGCAGCGTATGCGTGGTGAAAAAATGGCCGCAAGTCACGAGGGTCGAGAACAGCATCGCCAAGGCGGTGAAGCGCGCCGAGCCGAGTTTGACGATCATCGCGCCGCTGCCCGAGAGGTAACACGCGTAGCTGACCGCCGAGGCGAAAACGAAGCCCGCGCCGAGCCAGATTCGCGCCGGGTCGCCCGCGAAGCGCAAGTCGTGCGCGAAGGCGGCGGCGATGCCGGCATAGCAAAGCAGCATCGCCAGCATCTCGCGCCGGCGTATGGCGCGGCCATGCAGCGCCACGCCCAGAAGCAAGGTCAGCATCGGGTAGGTGAACAGGATCAGCCGTTCGAGTCCCGCCGAGATGTATTGCAGCCCAAGAAAATCCAGCAGGCTGGCGCCGTAGTAGCCGAGCATACCCAATGCGGCAATTTTGAGCCAATCGCGGCGATCCAAGGGCGGCGCGCCTTGCGCCGAGGAGAAGCCGACCCAGAGAAATACCGGCAACGCAAACGCCATGCGCATCGTCAGCAGCGTCACCGCGTCGACGCCATAGGGATAGGCCAGTTTGATCAGGATCGCTTTGAACGAGAAGCCGCACGCGGCGACCACGGCCAGCGCCACGCCCCAGCGATGACGGCGAGTTTCATTCATCGGAGATAATCGAATGCTCCCGGCGGCGATAGGCGCGATATAGCACCCACGCTGCCCAAACCACCGCGAGCGAGGAGATGGCGATGCCGAGCCGTTGCGTGAAGCGGCCCCAGCCGTGAGCGCGCCGCAAGCCGCCGAGTCGTTCGAGCAGGTAAATCCAGTCGTGCGGCCCGTCTTCGCCGGTATGGCCGCCGAGCAGCATCAGTTGCGGCGCCAATGCATCGTAGATGTAGGGCGCGAGATCGATCAGGCTGGCGCCGCACCACCACAGGCACAGCGCCGCGCCGAACGGGTCGCGATTTTTGAGCAGAAAAGCGACGCCGATGCCGAACGGCAAGGCGACCTGGAACAGGCTGCCGCCTAAAATCGTCATGAACTCGCCGAGCGGGATCGTGAAAATATGTCCCGCTTCATGAATCGGCAATAAAATCGCATGCATAAAGCTCTGCATGGCTTCGCCGCTCGCCAGATCGCGGCTCGCGAGATGCAAGCCCCACAGCGCCAAGGCGATCAGCACCAGCGCGCGCACTGCCAGTTCGACCTCGTCGTTGGCGCTGGGCAAGGTCGTCAGACGTGCGCGCCAGTCGAAAGATGTCGCGTCGGGCGTCGCGTCGATAGGCGGATGCGCGGCCCGCTGCTGCATCTGCAAGCATTTATGCATATACACGCCGCAGGCCGGGCAGGCCTCGGTTGCGCCGATCGGCTGCGGCGGCCTATGGCCGCATTTCGGGCAGATGCGGAAATTCACCGCGCCGTCAGACGATCCAGGCCGAACATCTTACTCATTTTGCGATCCAGCAGCGCGGTCGGCAAGCAGCGTTTGAACAAGGTCAGTCGCGTGCTGTTGGCGCCGAGTTTGATCTCGGCGGCGGGATGCGCGCTCAATAATTTCGTCGCGAGTTCGCGCGCGAAGTCCTCGACCGGCGAGGCGCCTTGTTGCGATAGCCGCGCGCGGGCGCGCACGAATTTTTCGATGGCGCGATACACGGAATTCTCGGGCAGGCAGACCTGCGCTTCGCCGACGGCGCCGAACTGCGAGACGATGCCGCCGGGTTGCACGGTGATCACGCGAATGCCGAACGGCGCCAATTCCATGCGCAATGCGTCGGAAACCGCATGCAAGGCGGCTTTGCTGGCGCAATACGCGCCGGCGAACGGCGAGGTGACGACGCCCGAGACGCTGCCGATATTCGCGATGCGCGCGGCGGCGGCGGCGCGCAGCAGCGGCAAGGCGAGTCGGCAGATGTCGACCGGCGCGAACACATTGGTTTCGAATTGCCGCCGCAAGGCTTCGCGCCCGATATCGATCATCGCGCCGAACTGTCCATAGCCCGCGTTGTTGATGAGCAGGTCGATGCGCCCGCATTCGTCATGCACGCGCGCCATCGCGGCGGTGATGCTGTCGGCGTGGTTAACGTCCAGGGCGACGGCATGCAGGCCGCGCGCCGCCAAGGCCTGCAAGGCGGCTTCGCTGCGCGCCGTGGCGTAGACGCGATGACCGCGCTGCTGGAATTCGTCCGCCAGCGCCGCGCCGATGCCGCTGGAGCATCCGGTGATGAAAATAACCTGTTGTGATCGCATGATTAAAAGCTGATCGATTGCGCCGGATCGGAGACGGCGAAGCCGACCGAGAGCGCGCCGGGGCCGACATTGACCGCCGCCGTGGTGCTCATCAACGAGGTCAGCACCGTGACGTGGCATTCGGCGGCGGCTTGGCGTAGGTCGTCGAAGCCGGGCATTTCGCGCAGTTTGCCGAGTGGGCCGCCGTAGCTGACGCAGACATACGGCGTGCGCAATCCTTTGCGCATTTGGGCGATGGTGTGCGCAAACAGTCGTTTGGCGCCGGATTCGAATCCCAGCACTTTGGCTACGGGGACGCTGGTATCGGCGTGGCAATGCAGAATCGGTAATACGTCGAGCATCGAGCCGACCATATACGATCCCCAGCCGACGCTTTTTTCGCCGCGTTTCGACGCCCGGCGGTAG
>DATETD010000356.1:0-4460 GCA_035283885.1 Rhodocyclaceae bacterium | reverse complement strand
ACAGGTCGTTCTGGTGCTGACGGTATTGATCTGGCTGGGACAAAAGCTGATGGGGCGCATGTTCGACTCGGTGGCGCAGTACCGCTCGGACGAATTGTTCATTCTGGCGACGATCTGGATCGTGGTCGGCCTCGCCTGGGTGACCGAAAGCGCCGGCCTGTCCTTGGCGCTCGGCGCTTTCGTCGGCGGCATGCTGGTGTCGGAAACCGCTTATCGTCATCATGTGGAATCGGATATCCGACCGTTCCGCGATATGTTGCTGGGTTTGTTTTTCGTCACCATCGGCATGCTGCTGAATATCGAATTCGTGTTGAGTCATTTGCATCTGCTGATTCTGGCGGTATTTTTGCTGGTGACGGGTAAGGCGTTGGTCATGTTATTGATCGCTTTGGCGATACGCACGCCGTTGGCGGCGGCCTTGCGCACCGCCGCGCAACTGGCGCAAGGCGGCGAATTCGGTCTGGTGCTGATCGAAGTCGCGCATCGATTGGGGCTGGTCGATAACGACGTCTTCCAGATCACCTTGTCGGCGATGCTGGCGTCGATGTTCGTCGCGCCCTTCCTGATCGAACGCGCCGCGCGCTTCTCGGGCGACATGGGGCAGGGCGATTGGGCGCATAAGACCAAGGTGATTCACGACATTTCCGTCAGCAGTTTCGATATGGAGCATCATGTCATCGTCTGCGGCTACGGTCGCACCGGCGAGCGCATCGGCCAGTTTCTCGCGGCGGAAAAGATTCCGTTTCTCGCCCTGGAGGTGGATATGCAGCGCATCAAGCAAGTGCGCCACAGCGGATTTAAGGTGAATTTCGGCAGCGCCGAGCGCGCCGAAGTGTTGCAAGCGGCCGGGATCGGGCGCGCGCAGGCGGTGGTGGTGACCTACCCGGACGCCCATTCGTCCGAGCGCGTGGTGCGCGCGGTGCGCCGACTGCGTCCGAACGTACCCGTGGTGGTGCGCGCGCCCGACGACAAGGATGTCGCCCGTCTCAAAGCCGCCGGCGCAACCGAAGTGATTTCCGAAGTCATGGAAGGTAGCCTGCTGATGGCCGCCGAAACCCTGGCGCAATGCGGCGTGCCGATGGAGCGCGGCATGCAGTATGTGCGCGAAGCGCGCGCCAAACGCTATGTATCCTTGCGCGAGTTTTACCGGCGCAGCGGGCGATAGGCGATAGGTGGTGGGGGGTGCGAAAGTCGGCGCTGGCGGGACGGATAGCGCCGCGATCCGACAGCAAGCTATGGCCCCTCTGCCTCCAATACCCGCAATAGCGCCGCGGCTTGCGCGGGGTCGAAACTGGCGGGGCGGGTTTGGACGGCGTTGATGGCGTGTTGGTAATACTGGCGCGCGAGCTTGGGCTGGCGTAGATGTTCCAGGCTGATGGCGAGGTTATAGGCGATATCGGGATTTTCCGGATCGGCGGTGTAGGCGCGGAAATACGCGGTTTGCGCTTCGCTCCAGCGGCCTTGGCGCGCATACAGCGTGCCGAGCGAGAACTGCGGCGCGGCGGAATCGGGTTGTTTGGCCGCCAGCGTCTTCAGACGACTTTCGTTTTGCGTCGGGTCGCTTTGCGCTTGCTGGCCTAACTGCGCCGAGAGTGCGACCGGGTCGTGCGGGTCGGCTTCGAGAATGCGTTGGAACAGCCATTGGGCGCGGTCGGTTTGGCCCTGGCGCTGGGCGATGGCCGCCAGGCCGTGCAGGGCGTCGCGGTTGTGAGGCTCGGTTTTCAGTGCGCGTTCATATTCGCTCTGGGCCTGCGTCAAATCGTTGCGATTGAAGGCGTCGTAGCCGCGCGCCAGCGCCGGATTCGATTTTTGCGGCGATCGATCGATGCGAATCGGACTTTCGCTGCTCGCGGAAGGTTTGTCTTGGCGAGCGGTCGGCGTCGTAAGCGCAGGCTCTTCGATCTCTCGACGGCGCTCGATGGCGTTTTCGACTTCCCTGGGGGACGATTTTGCTTGAGCCGGCGCCGCCCAGGGCTTGCCGGGCAACGGCGCGGGCGTCGGCGGCGGAGCAACGGCGAGCGGTGGCGTGGGCGTTGCTGCGGACGGCGGGCGGGGGACGCTGCCGAAACTCGATTTCGGCTGCAATTGCCACCAGAAATAGCCGACGATGGCGGCGGCGGCCACGACGGCGAATCCGCCGACGGCGATGGCGAATCCTTTGCGCGATGGCGGTTTCGTCGCTTGTTTGGCGGCGAACAGATTTTGCGCCTGCTGCATCGAGGCGTTGGGGCTGCCGGGCGTGGCGGGCGGCTCGGGTCTAGGGGCGGCAACGGGCGAGCGGACGTCGCCGGTCGTCGAGCGTGCGATGACATCGCGCAACATCTGCTGTTGCATTTCGCGTAGCGAATGCGGGTGTTCGCCAGCGAGGGGTTCGGCGCTTGTAGCGGATGCCGCGGCGCCATCGGCTTTAGCGTCCGACGCGGCGATTTTGGCGGCTGACGCCTCGGGGAGGCGTGAATTCACAGAGTTCACGGTGCGCGCGGCGGCGGCCTGCTGCACCTCGGCCATGAATTCGGCGTCGAGTTGTTCGAATTTATTCGCCGCAGTTTCAGGCGTCGCTGCAGCTTCCGGCTCGGGTTCTTCGTCGAAGGCGGAAATCAGTTGCAGATCGGGAAAACTCAGCGGCGGCGTTGCTTCGGTCTTGGCGACCTCGGCGGCCTCGGGCGTGCTATCCGTAACGGGCGTATCGATAGGGTCTAGCGATAGCGCAATGGTCGGCAGCGTGCTCAGTTCGGTGCTTGGCGGCGCGCTTAACTCCGGTTCTTGCCGGATCGGCGCTGGGTTGTTTTGTCCCTGACGTTTGGCTAGCTCGGCCTTTTTCAGGGCGTCCATCAACAAGCTCATGGTTTGGGTCGGGCCAGGGGCGGAGTTGCCGCCGCAGGGGCGCTAAAGAACTCCCTAGTCGGCGCGAAAGCGCGGAAGTCGCGATAATCGCCGTCGATGCTCGGATCGCGAATCACGGTGGGGCGCAGCAGGATGACCAGTTCGGTTTTGACGGTGCTGTCGTTGCGGTTGCGAAACAAGGCGCCGATGCCCGGCATATTGCCTAAACCCGGAATCGCATCGGTGCTGTTGTTGAGTTTGTCTTCCATCAGTCCGCCCATCACCGCGACTTCGCCATCGGACAGGCGCAGCATCGATTCCATTTCGCGCGTTTGAATCTCGGGCACGACATTGGCGATGATCAAGCCAGGGGTCGGATCGGTTTTGCCCGCGCCCTTGAGGCTGGAAATCGTCGGCCTCACATTGAGCAGGATGCTGCCGCTTTCGCTGATTTGCGGCGTGACGCTCATCACCAGTCCGACCGACACCGATTGCGGCGTGCTGGTGTAGGTGGTGGTGGCGATGCCCGACGAGGCGGTGGTGGTGTCGGATTTAATCTGAAAAAACACCACGTTATCGACGACCTTGAGCATCGCGGTCTGATTGTTGAGCACGCTGAGCTTGGGGCTGGACAGCACTTTGACCGTGCCGAAGGTTTCGAGCAGGGATAGGGGGGTGGCGATGCCTTGTTTAGGAATCGCCAAATTCAGCAGCCACGGCGAGCCGGTAATCTCCGGCGTGGCTTTAGCGATCGACAGCGAACTGCTCCAGTCGCCCCATTTGAGATTGCGCAGACTTTGCCAATTGATGCCTTGTTGATATTGTCGATTCAAGGACACTTCGGCGATCGTCGCTTCGATCAACACTTGGCGGCGGGCGTTGCCCATCACCATGTCGAGATATTCCTGAACTTTTTCATGTTGACGACCGGTGGCGCGCACGATGACCACTCCGGCTTCCGGATTGACGATTACCGAAGCGGCTTCGCGGAAGGTGGTGCGCTTAACAATGGTGGTGCCTTGCTGCTGTAGATTTTGCTGCATATTAGCGCCTTGAGACGCCGCTGGGGCGTTTTGCGGTGCGCGCGCTGTGCTGGCGGGCGTTGTCGGCGTTCCGCTTAAGGTCTGCTGATCGCTACGTTCGATGGTAGTCTCGCTCGATCCTTCAGGCATAATCTTGTCGGTTTCGTGCAGAATCTCTTTAAGGTTTCTTTCGATAGATTCCCAAAAGCGGTTTTGCGTCAGGCTCTTGACCGAGGTGTTCGAGCTATTGCTGGTGGCGGTGCTGCCGGCGGTGACGCTCGAACTGGTCGAAGCAATTTGCGTATTGATCGACACCGAGCCGCTGACTTCGCGCGATATATTCACGTAATCGATGCGATAGTTGCGCAGAAAAGGCGTATCCGGCATCACGAGCAGGTTCGGGCCGTCGATCTCCCAGCGCATATCGACTTGCTTGGCGATGCGCGTCAAAATCTGTTGCAGGGTTTGTTCGATCGCGTTCAAGGTGACGACGCCGTTGATGCCCGGATAGATATCGACGTTCAAACGCGCGTCGCGCGCCAGCGCGAACAGCAGTTCCTGCACCGGGATCGTGCGCACCGAGACCGAATAGGTTTCGACTTTAGCGGCGGGCTT